>NZ_SSOL01000049.1:0-70655 GCF_029871275.1 Pseudomonas sp. BN414 | reverse complement strand
TGATGTCAGACGCCCTCGATTAGTGCGCTTAGTCGAGTCATTGGGTGAGCACTATCCACGGGCAGAGCTGTGCCGGCTGTTCGGCATCAATCGCAGCAGTGTCTATGCCGCCGCCAAGTCAGCGGCTCGCGGTAATCAGCCGCACGCCAGGTTGCGACAGCGCTTGGTGGAGCTGCATGTCCAGAGTCGGCGTTCGGCAGGCGCCCGGACGCTCGCGGCGGCTTTGCGCCAGGAAGGCTGGGCGGTGGGTCGATTCCTGGCCGGCCGTTTGATGAAGGAGGCCCAGTTGTTCAGCTCGCAACGCCGTCGACACCGTTACCGCCCAGCGGAGGGCGAGAGTGCCAAGGCGTCGAACGAGCTGGACCGACAGTTCCGCACTCACGGTCCCAATCAGGTGTGGTGCGGTGACGTGACGTACATCTGGGCCGGCGGGCGCTGGATCTACTTGGCCGCGGTCATGGACCTGTATGCGCGGCGGATTGTGGGTTGGGCAATGTCCGATCGTCCGGACTCGCAGCTCACCGGACGTGCTTTGCGCGTGGCCTATGAGGCTCGCGGTTGCCCCGGCGGCGTGCTGTTTCACTCCGACCAGGGCAGCCACTACAGCAGTCAGGAGTTTCGACAATTGCTCTGGCGGCATCGAATCCGCCAGAGCATGAGTCGTCGCGGCAATTGCTGGGACAACGCCCCGATGGAGCGTTTCTTCCGGAGCCTAAAATCCGAATGGATACCGGCTTCGGGTTACGCCAGCCAAGCCGAAGCAGAGGCTGACGTACTGCGCTACCTGACCGACTACTACAACCACCGACGGCCGCACAGCTACAACAGTTACCAGACACCGGTACAGCGCGAAGCGCTGGCTGGATAGACCTAAACCGGTGTCCAGTTTTACTTGACCACTTCAGATAGACACAGCAAAGGGAGCGCTGTGTGCTCCTTAGCGAATGAATTCGCCCCCACAGAGGAGGGGCGAATCGCGAGCTGAGGTCAGCCCCTCTTGGCCAGAATCGCCCGCGCTACCCGCGAGCCATTCTCCTTGCCGAGCACGGCGCAGATGCGCTGGCCGGCATCCACCAGCTTGCTCATGTCGATACCGGTCTCGATGCCCATGCCATTGAGCAGGTAGAGCACGTCTTCGGTTGCGACATTGCCGGTGGCGCCTTTGGCATAAGGGCAGCCGCCCAGTCCCGCGACCGAGCTGTCGAACACGGCGATGCCTTCCAGCAGGCTGGCGTGGATGTTCGCCACGGCCTGGCCGAAGGTGTCGTGGAAGTGGCCGGCGAGCTTGTCGCGCGGCACGCGGGTGCCGACCACGTTGATCAGGTGGCGGGTGGCGCCGGCGGTGCCGGTGCCGATGGTGTCGCCCAGGGAAACTTCGTAGCAGCCCATGGCGTACAGCTCGGCGGCGACGGCGGCGACCTGCTCGGCGGGCACCTCGCCGTCATAGGGGCAGCCCAGCACGCAGGACACGTAGCCGCGCACGCTGATGCCGTGGGCCTTGGCGGCTTCCATCACCGGCACGAAACGCTCCAGGCTCTCGGCGATGGAGCAGTTGATGTTCTTCTGCGAGAAGGACTCGGACGCGGCGGCGAACACCGCCACTTCCTTCACCCCGGCCTCCACGGCTGCCTCGAAACCCTTGAGGTTCGGTGCCAGGGCGGCGTAGGTGACTCCGGCCTTGCGCTGGATCTGCGCGAAGACTTCGGCCGACCCGGCCATCTGCGGCACCCACTTGGGCGAGACGAAACTGCCGACTTCGACATAGCCGAGGCCGGCTGCGGTGAGGTCGTCCACCAGGCGCACCTTGTCGGCGACGCTGATGGGTTGTTTCTCGTTCTGCAGACCGTCGCGCGGGCCGACTTCGACCAGGCGGACCTTGCTGGGAATAGTCATTGCGTCATCTCTCGATTCGGGTGTTGGGCTTCGCTGGGCTCAGCCCAACCTACGGAGTTCGGGTGCTGGACCGTAGGATGGGTCGGGCGGCGTTCCGCGAGCGGAGCGATACCCATCAACTCCGCGATGGGTATCGCAGGCTCCACCCATCCTACAGAAGCGTCATGGCGAAACCTCAGGCCTCTTCCAGCTCCACAAGCGCGGTGCCTTCGTTGACCAGTTCGCCTTCGCTGCAATACAGCGCCTTGACCACGCCATCGTGCGGCGCGCGGATGCTGTGTTCCATCTTCATGGCTTCGAGCACCACCAGGGCGGTGCCGGCTTCCACCTTCTGCCCGGCTTCCACCAGGACGCGCACGATACTGCCGTTCATGGGCGCCGTCAGCCCGCCGTGGTGGGCGTGGCTGGCTTCGACTTCTTCGATCGGGTCGACGCGGGTGACGCTGCGCAGCTCGCCGTCCCATTCCAGGTAAAGGTTTTCACCGCGACGGATCGCCAGATGCTGGCGGCGCAGGCCGTCCTGCTCCAGGGTGATCTGCTCGCCCTTGAGCTGAATCGGGCTGGCTGCGGTACCACGCAGGCGGACCACCTCGCGCTCGTCACCGCAGGTCAGATGCAGGTCGGTTTCGCTTGGTAGACCGGCACGCCAGCCGCTGTTGCGGCTCCAGGGCGAGTGCGGGTCGTCCCCGCGTACACGCTCGGCTTCGCCCTGGCGGAAGGCTTCGGCGGCCACCTGCCAGAAGGCCTGGGGCAGGGCGGCCGGGGCGGGCAGCAGTTGCTCCTGGTGACGGGCGATGAAGCCGGTGTCCAGCTCCGCATCAGCGAATGCGGGATGAGCCAGCACGCGGCGCAGGAAGGCCAGGTTGGTCTTGAAGCCGCCCACGGCGGTTTCGTCGAGCATGGCCAGCAGGCGTTGACGGGCTTCCTCGCGGTTTTCGCCCCAGGCGATCAGCTTGGCCAGCATCGGGTCGTAGAAGGGCGATACCTCGTCACCTTCGGCAACACCGCTGTCCACGCGGCGGCCGGGGCCGGCATTGGCTTCGCGGTAGAGAGCGAGGCGGCCGCTGGCGGGCAGGAAGTCCTGGTCCGGGTCTTCGGCGTAGAGGCGCACTTCGATGGCATGGCCGATCAGCGGCACCTGCTCCTGAGTGATCGGCAGCGCTTCGCCACGGGCAACGCGAATCTGCCAGGCCACGAGGTCCAGGCCGGTGATGGCTTCGGTGACCGGGTGCTCCACCTGCAGGCGGGTGTTCATCTCCATGAAGAAGAAGTCGCCGCGTTCATCCAGCAGGAACTCCACGGTGCCGGCGCCCACGTAGCCGATGGCCTGGGCGGCGCGCACGGCGGATTCGCCCATGGCCTTGCGGATTTCCGGCGAGAGGCCGGGGGCGGGCGCTTCTTCCACGACTTTCTGGTGACGGCGCTGGATGGAGCAGTCGCGCTCATTCAGGTACAGGCAGTTGCCGTGGCTGTCGGCGAACACCTGGATTTCCACGTGGCGCGGCTTGAGGACGTACTTCTCCACCAGCATGCGCGAGTCGCCGAAGGCGGACTGGGCTTCACGCTGGGCGGAGGCCAGCGCTTCGGCCAGCTCGCTTTCGCGCTCGACCACTTTCATGCCCTTGCCACCACCGCCAGCGGCGGCTTTCAGCAGCACCGGGTAGCCGATGCGCTCGGCGGCGGTGCGGAAGGTTTCCAGGTCCTGGGCTTCGCCGTGGTAGCCGGGCACCAGCGGTACGCCGGCGCTTTCCATCAGGGCCTTGGCGGCGGATTTGCTGCCCATGGCGTCGATGGCGGTGGCCGGCGGGCCGAGGAAGACCAGGCCGGCGTCGGCGATGGCGCGGGCGAAACCGGCGTTCTCCGAAAGGAAGCCATAGCCGGGGTGGATGGCCTGGGCGCCGCTGGCCTTGGCGGCGGCGATCAGCTTGTCCACCAGCAGGTAGCTTTCCGCTGGCTTTGCGCCGCCCAGGTCGACGGCGATATCGGCTTCGCGCACATGGCGGGCGTTGCGGTCGATAGCGCTGTGCACGGCGACGGTACGGATGCCCAGCGCCTTGGCGGTGCGCATCACGCGGCAGGCAATTTCGCCGCGGTTGGCGATCAGCAGGGTGGTGATCATTGTTATTGCTCCTGCCAGGACGGTTTGCGTTTTTCCAGGAAGGCGCGCAGGCCCTCCTGGCCTTCGGGGCTTACCCGGATGCGGGCGATGGCGCTTTCGGTGTAGCGGCGCAGGTTGGGGCTGAGGACACCGCTGCCGACTTCGCGCAGCAGGTCCTTGGTGGCGCTCATGGCCTGCGGGCTGTTCTGCAGCAGATTGGCGGTCCAGCTTTCCAACGCCTGGTCCAGTTCCTCGGCCGGGTAGCACTCGGCGAGCAGACCCAGTTCACGGGCACGCTCGCCGCTGAAGCGCTCGGCGGACAGGGCATAGCGGCGCGCGGCACGTTCGCCGATGGCCTGGACCACGAAGGGGCTGATCACCGCCGGCGCGAGGCCGATGCGCACTTCCGACAGGGAGAACTGTGCGTCCACGGCGCCGATGGCCATGTCGCAGCAGCTGATCAGGCCCAGCGCGCCACCGAAGGCGGCTCCCTGCACTACGGCCAGGGTCGGCACCTTGAGGTGGTAGAGGTTGTACATCAGCTCGGCCAGCTCGCGGGAGTCGTCGAGGTTGGCGGCGTAGTCGAGCTGGGCGGATTCCTGCATCCAGGCCAGGTCCGCGCCGGCGGAGAAGTGCCGGCCACGGCCGCGCAGGACCAGGAAACGTACCTTGCCGTGGTCCTTGATGGCGTCCAGGGCGAGGATCAGTTCGCGGATCATCCCGGCGTTGAAGGCGTTGTTCTTCTCCGGGCGGTTGAGCCAGAGGGTGGCGACGCCGTTGTCGGCGAAGTCCAGGTGCAGCGTGGTGAAGTCGGTCATCGTGCTCTCCTGTAGGAGCGAGCTTGCTCGCGATCAGCGGTGGTACCCGGGTTCGCCAGCAAGCTGGCTCCTACGATGGCTTCACCGGTCGCAAGCAGGGTTTACATCCGGAACACGCCGAAGTTGGTCCGCTCGATCGGGGCGTTGAGGCTGGCGGAGAGGGCGAGGCCCAGCACGTCGCGGGTCTGCGCCGGGTCGATCACGCCGTCGTCCCACAGCCGCGCGCTGGAGTAGTACGAATGCGCCTGGCGCTCGTACTGCTCGAGGATCGGCTGCTTGATGCGCGCTTCGTCTTCCGCGCTCAGGCTGTGGCCGGCACGCTCGCTCTGTTCACGCTTGACCTGGGTGAGCACGCCAGCGGCCTGTTCGGCACCCATCACGCCGATGCGCGCGTTGGGCCACATCCACAGGAAACGCGGGTCGTAGGCGCGGCCGCACATGCCGTAGTTACCGGCGCCAAAGCTGCCACCGATGATCACGGTGAACTTCGGCACCTTGGCGCAGGCCACTGCCGTCACCAGCTTGGCGCCGTGCTTGGCGATGCCGCCTTCTTCGTACTTCTTGCCCACCATGAAGCCGGTGATGTTCTGCAGGAACAGCAGCGGGATGCCGCGCTGGCAGGCCAGTTCGATGAAGTGCGCGCCTTTCTGCGCGGCTTCGGCGAAGAGGATGCCGTTGTTGGCGAGGATGGCGATGGGGTAGCCGTGCAAGTGGGCGAAGCCGCAGACCAGGGTGGTGCCGAACAGCGCCTTGAACTCATCGAACTCGGAGTCGTCCACCAGGCGGGCGATGACTTCGCGCACGTCGAAGGGCTGCTTGGCGTCAGCCGGGATCACGCCGTACAGCTCGTCACTGGCGAAGCGCGGGGCGAGCGGGGCACGCAGGTTCAGCTCGCCGGCCTTGCGCCAGTTGAGGTTGGCGATACTGCGGCGGGCCAGGGCCAGGGCGTGTTCATCGCTTTCGGCATAGTGGTCGGCCACGCCCGAGGTCTTGCAGTGCACATCGGCGCCGCCCAGCTCTTCGGCGGTCACCACTTCGCCGGTGGCGGCTTTCACCAGCGGCGGACCGGCGAGGAAGATGGTGGCCTGGTTGCGCACCATGATGGTTTCGTCGGACATCGCCGGCACGTAGGCGCCGCCGGCGGTGCAGGAGCCCATGACCACCGCGATCTGCGGAATGCCCATGGCGCTCATGTTGGCCTGGTTGAAGAAGATGCGGCCGAAGTGCTCGCGGTCGGGGAACACGTCTTCCTGGCGCGGCAGGTTGGCACCACCCGAGTCCACCAGATAGATGCACGGCAGGCGGTTCTGCTGGGCGATGGTCTGGGCGCGCAGGTGCTTCTTCACGGTCAGCGGATAGTAGGAGCCACCTTTCACCGTGGCGTCGTTGGCCACGATCATGCATTCCACGCCTTCCACGCGGCCGATGCCGGCCACCACGCCAGCGGCGGGCACGTCTTCGCCATAGACCTCATGGGCGGCGAGCTGGCCGATCTCCAGGAAGGGCGAGCCGGCATCCAGCAGGCGGTTGATGCGCTCGCGGGGCAGCAGCTTGCCGCGCGAAGTATGGCGTTCCTGGGCCTTGGCGCCGCCGCCTTCGTGGATACGGCCGAGCAGCGAGTGCAGGGCGCCGACCTGTTCGAGCATCGCCGCGCTGTTGCGGCCGAACTCCGGGGAACGGGTATTGATCTGGGTGTGCAGGATGGCCATCTGGCGCGCTCCGTCGAGTGTCTGTGCCGCCGCTTTCCTGTAGGAGCCAGCTTGCTGGCGAAGCGTTTTCGCGAGCGAGCTCGCTCCTACAGAGTGCGACGTGGCGAATCAGCGGGTTTCGTTGTACAGCTCGCGGCCGATCAGCATGCGGCGGATTTCACTGGTGCCGGCGCCGATCTCGTAGAGCTTGGCGTCGCGCAGCAGGCGGCCGGCCGGGTACTCGTTGGTGTAGCCGTTGCCACCGAGCAGCTGAATGGTGTCCAGGGCCATTTTGGTGGCCATTTCGGCGGTGTAGAGGATCACCGCGGCAGCGTCCTTGCGCGATTCCTCACCGCGGTCGCAGGCCTTGGCCACGTTGTACAGGTAGGACTTGGAGGCATTCATGCCGGCGTACATATCGGCCAGCTTGCCCTGCACCAGCTGGAATTCGCCGATGGACTGCTTGAACTGCTGGCGCTCGTGCACGTAGGGCAGCACCACATCCATGCAGGCGGTCATGATCCCGGTCGGGCCGCCCGAGAGCACGGTGCGTTCGTAGTCCAGGCCGCTCATCAGCACGGCCACGCCACGGCCTTCCGCACCGAGAATGTTTTCCTCCGGTACTTCAACGTCCTCGAACACCAGCTCGCAGGTGTTGGAGCCGCGCATACCCAGCTTGTCCAGCTTCTGGTGGCGGGAGAAGCCCTTGTAGTCGCGCTCGACGATGAAGGCGGTCATGCCGCGCGAACCGGCGTTGACGTCGGTCTTGGCGTAGATCACGTAGGTGTTGGCGTCCGGGCCGTTGGTGATCCACATCTTGTTGCCGTTGAGCACATAGCGGTCGCCTTTCTTCTCGGCGCGCAGCTTCATCGACACCACGTCCGAGCCGGCATTGGGCTCGCTCATGGCCAGGGCGCCGACGTGTTCGCCGGAGCACAGCTTGGGCAGGTACTTGGCCTTCTGCTCGTGGGTGCCGTTCTTGCGGATCTGATTGAGGCACAGGTTGGAGTGGGCGCCGTAGGACAGGCCGACCGAGGCGGACGCGCGGCTGATCTCTTCCATGGCCACCACGTGAGCCAGGTAGCCCATGTTGGTGCCGCCGTACTCCTCTTCCACGGTCATGCCCAGCAGGCCCATGTCGCCGAACTTGCGCCACATGTCCATGGGGAACTCGTTATCGCGGTCGATCTGGGCGGCACGCGGAGCCAGTTCGGCTTGGGCGAACTGGTAGACGGAGTCGCGCAGCATGTCGATGGTCTCGCCGAGACCGAAGTTGAGGGTGGGATAGCTCATCGTTACACCTGTGCTTGTCATTGTCGGTGAGTGGGGGAGGGGTCAGGCATTGACGCCCTGTTTGCGTTCGGTTTCGGCCATCGCCGCCAGGCAGCGTTCCTCGGCCGTATCCAGTTCCAGCTGCATCTGCTGGATATCCAGCAACTGCTGTTCAAGCTGCGCGCGGCGCGCGGCGATCTTGCCCATGAAGGTTTCCAGCTGCTTGCGATTGCCGCTGCTGGGGTCGTAGAGGTCGATCAGTTCCTTGCATTCGGCCAGCGAGAAGCCGATGCGCTTGCCCCGCAGGATGAGCTTCAGCGCCACCAGGTCCTTCGGGCTGTAGATGCGTTCCTGGCCACGGCGCTCTGGGCTGAGCATGCCTTGCTCTTCATAGAAGCGGATGGCGCGGGTGGTGACGTCCAGTTCGCGGGCCAGGTCGGAAATGCTGTAAGTGGTGGGCATGGAAGAGCCGTCTCTGTGTTTACCTTTACGTTAACGTAAACCTGTGCCAACCTGACTGTCAACTACGCACCGCAACGGCAAGCGACGGCCGGAATGGCTTGATACTTGCTCCTTGCAGGGGAAGTGGCCCGCTCTTTACGGACGCGGGCCGGGGGTGTAGACATTCAAGGCGTGCGACCAACCGCCGGCCCAAGCCGGGGCGCACGCTGGAGCGAGAGATGGCGCAAGACATTCGAATAAAAACCGCTGCCGATCCATTGCACGAGTCGCGGCAGGCTCGACTGAAACTGGCCAGCGAGGGCGAGTTGCCCCAGGGCGTGCTACGCGACGAAATCGATGCCTCCTGGCGACGCAGCCTGGAGCACGGCCTCAACTGCCTGGAAGGCGATCAGGTGGGTCTGGAACAGGGCCACGACCTGCAATTGCTGCTGGACAGCAACCGCCTGCTCATCGATGCCGCCACCCCGGAGCTCGAATACCTGGTCAGCCAGCAGGGCAAGGGCGGGCTGATTATCCTCGGCGACGCCCAGGCCAACGTCCTCGCCATCGAGGGCCAGACCGAATTCCTCAAGACCTTCGGCCTGCGCGACCTCAAGCCCGGCAGTTGCTGGAGCGAATCCCTGCGCGGCACCAACGCCATCGGCACCGCAGTGGTCGAAGGGCGCCCCACGCTGATCAACTGTGGCGAGCATTACCTCGATCGCCTCAGCCCCTTTTCCTGCACCTCGGTCCCGCTGCGTGACCCGCAGGGCCGCGTGGTGGGCGTGCTCGACCTGACCCGCGAAGGCGTCATGGCGCAGCCCCAGGACAACCTCTCCACGCTGATGCTGGCGGCCGGAAACATCGAAAGCCGCATGTTCGGCCTCTGCTATCCGGACCATCTGGTGCTGGCCTTCCACAACCGCCCGCAATACCTCGGCAGCGCCTGGCACGGCTTGCTGGCGCTGAGCCTCGACGGCGAGGTTCTGGCCGCCAACGAGCGCGCCTGCGACCTCCTGCAGATACGCCGTGAATCCCTGGTGGGACGGCGTTCCAGCGACCTGATCGGCGAGCGCTCGCCGCAGTTCATCGCGCGCCTGCTACAGGGCGGCGTGAGCAGCGTGCAGACGGCCAAGGGCGAATTCTTCTTCCGTGCCTTGCAGGTGCCGCGTCACACCAACCTGAGTGGCCCTGCACCCGCTGCCAAGGTTCCGTCCGCGCAGAAGGCCCAGCTGCTGGAAGAACTGGCCGGCCGCGACAGCCGCTTTGCCCGTGCCCTGCGCATGGCCCGACAGGGGCTGGCTAACGAGTTGCCGGTGCTGCTGCTGGGCGAAACCGGCACCGGCAAGGAAGTGGTGGCCCGCGCGCTGCACCAGTCCGGCCCGCGCGCCGACAAACCTTTCGTGGCGGTGAACTGCGCCGCCATCCCTGAAGGCCTGATCGAATCCGAACTCTTCGGCTACCGCGAAGGCGCCTTCACCGGTTCGCGCCGAGGTGGCATGGTCGGCCGGCTGATGCAGGCCCATGGCGGCACCCTGTTCCTCGATGAAATCGGCGACATGCCGCTCAGCCTCCAGGCGCGCCTGTTGCGCGTGCTGCAGGAGCGCAAGGTGGCGCCGCTGGGTGCCGGGGAAGAGCAGGACATCGACGTGGCGGTGATCTGCGCGACACACCGTGACCTCAAGCGCCTGGTGCAGGAAAAGCACTTCCGCGAAGACCTCTACTACCGCATCAACGGCGTCAGCCTGCGCCTGCCGGCCCTACGCGAGCGCGACGACCTGGCGGGGATGATCAGCGGCGTGCTGCACAAGTTCGGCGCCACCAACGTCAGCCTCGACAAGGACCTCACCGAACTGCTCGCCGGCTACGACTGGCCGGGCAACATCCGCCAGCTGGAAATGGTCCTGCGCTCGGCCCTGGCCATGCGCGAGGAGGGCGAGAAAGTCCTCGGCCTCGACCACCTCACCGATAGCCTGCTGGACGAACTGACCGCCAGCTGCCGCCAGCCCGGCAGCATCCGCGAGAACGAACTGGAGCTGATCCGCGGCGCGCTGGACCGCCACCAGGGCAATGTCTCGGCCGCCGCCGATTCCCTGGGCATCAGCCGCGCGACCTTGTATCGCAAGTTGAAGCAGTTGCGGGGATGACTCGCCCAAACTGCCAATGTGGGGCTGAAACCCTGTGGGGGCGAATTCATTCGCTAAGCAGACCGCAGGTTTGCCCTGCGAGAGCGAAGGGGGCTGCGTTGCAGCCCATAGCGAATGAATTCGCCCCCACAATTGATCTGCGAATTCTGGCCGTAACTCCATGACCCGCCTCTTCCTCAAACTCGTAGAAACCAGCGACCCCGACCTGCTGCGCCGCGCCCTGGCCTGGCTCTACAGCTTCGTTCGACCCCAACTGCGCGCCATTCTGGTGCTGCTCGGCCTGTCCCTCGGCGCATCGCTGCTGGTGCTGGCCCAGCCCTGGCTGACCAAGACCCTGATCGACGATGGCCTGCTGGCCAAGGATTTCAGCAAGCTGGTGCAGGTGGCCGTCGCGATGATCGCCGTCGGGATCCTTGGCACGGTGCTGTCCGGCATCAACCGCTACCTGCACACACGGCTCTCCGGGCGCATCCTCTTCGCCCTGCGAGATGACCTTTATCGCCATCTCCAGCAACTCTCGCCAGCCTTCTACGGCCGCAAGCGCATCGGCGACATCCTGTCTCGGCTCGATGGCGACGTGGCGGAGATCCAGCGCTTCGCCGTGGATTCGATGTTCTCGGCGGTTTCCAGCGTCATCGGCCTGATCGGCGCCGTCGCGCTGATGCTGCTGCTGTCCTGGCAATTGTCGCTGCTGCTGGCGCTGTTGATTCCCATCGAAGTGCTCTGGCTGCGCTGGATGCGGCGCAAGGTGGAGCGCGAAGTGCGTAGCCTGCGTGAGCGTTCGGCGGATGTGTCGTCCTTCCTCGTGGAAACCCTGCCGGCGATGAAGTTCATCCAGGCAGCCGGCCAGCAGCAGCGCGAATCGCGCCGCCTGGAAGGGTTGGGGCAGGGCTACATGAGCCAATTGCTGCGGGTGCAGGTCACCGAATTCTTCACCCACGCCGTGCCCGGCACGCTCACCTCGCTGTCCCGTGCCTGCGCGTTCCTTATCGGCGGTTACTGGGTCATTCAGGGCACCTGGCAGCTGGGCGCGCTGATCGCGTTCTCCACCTACCTCGGCATGGCTGTGGGCCCGGTACAGAGCCTGCTCGGCCTCTATGTCGCGCTGCAACGCATGACCGTCAGCCTTGGCCGGGTGATGGAGTTGCAACAGGAACCGGTGCCGGTACGTCAGCCCGAAGCACCGAAACCCATGCCAGAGGGCAGGGGAGAGCTGCGCCTGGAAGGCGTGCACTTCGCCCATGAACAGCGTGCCGGTGCCGTGCTGCGTGGTGTGGAAGCGGTGATTCCCGCTGGCCTCAAGGTGGCCATCAGCGGCGCTTCGGGCGTCGGCAAATCCACCCTCATCGACCTGCTGCAACGCTTCTACGACCCGGACCAGGGCCGCGTGCTGCTGGATGGAGCGGACCTGCGCGAGCTGGACCTGTTCGCCCTGCGCCGGCGCATTGCCGTGGTCAGCCAGGACATCGTCCTGTTCCGTGGCACCCTGGCCGAAAACCTTGCCTACAGCGCTCCGGAGGCCAGCCGCGATGCCCTGGAACAGGTGGCGCAGCTGGCCCGGCTCGATAGCCTGATCGAATCCCTGCCGTTGGGCCTGGATAGCCCGCTGGGCGAACGTGGCCAGCAGCTTTCCGGCGGCCAGAAACAACGCATCGCCATCGCCCGCGCGCTGTTGCAGGACCCGCTCATTCTCGTGCTGGACGAGGCAACCTCGGCGGTGGACGAAGCCACTGAGCGCGAGGTGATCGCTGCCATCGACCAGCTTTTCGCCGGGCGCACGCGCATCCTCATCAGCCACCGGCCTTCCACCCTGGCCCAGGCCGACATCGCCTTCCGCCTGGAGCACGGCCAATTGCACAGTCTGGAACCCGAGCAGGTGAGCAATGGCCATTGACCTCGCCATCGGCATCGTCGACAGCGGATTCGCGCGGGAACAAGCGGGTGTCGTCGCCCAGTCGCGCCGCTTCTGGCTGGAAGGTGGGGAACTGCAGGAAGGCGACACCCAGCCCGACGCCCTTGGCCACGGCAGCGTGGTGCTGGATACCCTGACGCGACAGTGCGGCCCGGTCCGACTCTGCGTCGCCCAGGTGTTCGGCGAACGCTGGCAGACCAGCCCGCTGCAAATCGCCGCCGCATTGCACTGGCTGATCGAACAGGACGTGGCCTTGATCACTATGAGTCTCGGCCTGCGCAACGACCGACCGGTACTGCGCGAGGCCTGCGTGCTGGCCCAGGCCTCCGGCATCCTGCTTTGCGCTTCCAGCCCGGCGCAGGGCGAGCCGGTGTATCCGGCCGCCTATCCGGGCGTGATCCGTGTAACCGGCGACGCTCGCTGCGCGCCGGGGCAGTGGTCCTGGCTGAACAGCCCGCAGGCCGATTTTGGTGCGCATGTCGCGGCGGCCAATGGCGTGGCCGGCTCCAGCGTCGGTTGCGCGGCATTGAGCGGAATCATTGCCGGTTACCTGCAGTCACGTCCTGGTGCCAGTCGTGAAGCGGTGCTGGAGTGGCTGCACGAGGGGGCGGCCTACGCCGGGCCGGAGCGCCGTGGCCATGCCTGAAATTGTCGTACTCGGTGCCGGACCCGCAGGCGCTGCGGTGGCCTTGGGGCTGAAGCGGCTGGGCTACTCCGTGCGCGTGGTCAGCGAGTGGCGCCGCTTCACGGCCGTAGAAGGCGTCTCCCAGCGTGTGCTGGACGGACTGCGCCAGGCCGGCCTGCGACATGCACTTGCCTGCGCTGCCGCTCCTTCGCCACGTCGCGTCCTGTGGAATGGCGACGGCCAGTCCATCAACCAGGAATGCCTGCTGGACCGCCCGCAGTTCGATGCGGCCATACGCGAAGACCTGCGCGCGGCGGGAATCGAAGTATTGGAAGCGCGCGTGCTGAAAGTGGAAAGCACCGATGCCGGCCACCTGATCCATCTCGACGCCAGCGAACCGCTGCACGCCGACTTCCTGGTCGAGGCCCGAGGCCGTTCGGCACCGCTGGCTGGCGGCCGCCTGCGCGGGCCGGAAACCGTCAGCCTGCTCAACCAGTGGCAGGAAGCACCGGGCCATCCCGGTTCGGCGGTGGAAAGCCTGCCCGATGGCTGGGCGTGGATGGCGCGCCTGGTCGATGGCCGTTGCTACTGGCAGATCACCCTGGACGCCAGCGGCCTGCCGCCCAAGGAGCAGCTACCTGATTACTGTGCCCAGCGTCGCGCCGAATCCAGTCTGGTGCGCGAGCTGTTCGGCGACGCCGCATTGCAGCCGGCCAACCTCCATGCGCGCAGCAGCACCGCCATCCTCTTCCATGAAGCCAGCGGCTCGAACTGGCTGAGGGTCGGGGACGCCGCCATGGCCGTGGACCCGCTCTCCGGCAACGGCATCTTCCAGTCCCTGTCGTCCGCCCTGCAGGCACCGGCGGTGATCAATACGATGTTGCAATGTCCGGATCGCGCCGAACTTGCCCGACGCTTCCACCAGCGCAGGGTGGAACACCTCTTCCTGCGCTTCGCCCGCACCGGTCGCGATTTCTACGCTCTGGAGCAGCGCTGGCCCGACCAACCCTTCTGGCGCGACCGGCGCAGCTGGCCGGATGCCGAGCCCATGCATGCGGCGGCAGATTTCAGCCAGGTGAGGGTAGAGCGCGCCCCAGTCATCCACGGTGACCTGATCGACGAAGTCGAGGTGGCGGTCACCGCCGACCAGCCACTGGGCATCTGGCACCTGCAAGGTGTCGAACTCGCGCCCGTCATCATCGCTCTCCAGCGCGGAGAACTGAAGCACGCCCTGGCCGCGTTGCCAGAAGCCCAGCGGCGGATGGTGCAGGGCTGGTTGCTGGCGCAGGGCTATCGGCCCTGAAGCCCGGCGGGCTGGGACCCTCGTTCCAGAGGGCCTGAAACAAGCCTGTTCGGCTTGGGGGCTGTCGCATTTGGATCGGTGAGCATCGTCCACGCGCAAGTCGCCTTTCCCAGGTCGCGCGACCATCGCGGGGCACTGACCGTCGCCCGCCACGGCAGGTTTCACCGCTAACAAGAAGAAAGGCATTCAAGCTTGAGGAGGCCCATGCACAAGACACCTGGATCACCCGTCGACAAGGTCGTTTTCTGGGGGGCGGCTGCAATTTCAGCCTCGTTGGTCACCTGGGGGGCTCTCGCGCCCACGGCCATGGCGACGGCGTCACAGGCGCTGCTGAACACCATCATCGACTGGTTCGGCTGGAGCTTCGTGCTCTCCACGGCGTTCTTCCTGGGCTTCGCGCTGTTCCTCGCGTTCAGCCGCTTTGGCCGGATCAGGCTGGGCCAGGATGACGAAGAGCCTGAGTTCAGCACGTCGTCGTGGATTGCGATGATGTTCAGCGTCGGCATGGGAATCGGCCTCATGTTCTGGGGTGTGGCCGAACCGATCACACACTTTTCGACGCTGCCCAACGACCTGGCGCCGCCGCACTCCAGGGAGGCGGCCAAGGTGGCCATGGGTTACGCCTACTTCCATTGGGCGTTCCACCCCTGGGCGATCTACGCCATCGTCGGCCTGGTGATGGCTTACTTCTCGTTCCGCAAAGGGCTGCCGAACCTGATCTCCAGCGCCTTTACGCCACTGATCGGCGAGGCGGGCGTTCGCGGACCATTGGGCAAGTCGATCGACATGCTGGCCGTCCTGGCCACGCTTTTCGGTACCGCCACCTCCCTCGGCCTGGGCGCGCAGCAGATCAACAGCGGCCTGAACTACCTCTGGCACACCGGCGAATCGAACAGCATTGCGTTGGCGATCATCGCGGTGATGACGGTGCTGTTCATCCTTTCCGCGGTGTCCGGCGTGGGCAAGGGCGTGCAGTTCCTGAGCAACGTCAACATGGTGGTCGCGGTGTTGTTGCTGCTGTTCCTGGCGGCGGTAGGCCCCAGCGTATTCATCATGAACACGCTGGTCGCATCGATAGGCGAATACCTCCGCGAGCTGGTGCCGATGTCGTTCCGCACCGCAGCCTTCAGCGATGGCAAGTGGCTCGCTGGCTGGACCATCTTCTACTGGGCCTGGTGGATCTCCTGGGCACCCTTCGTCGGCACCTTCATCGCGCGGATCTCCCGCGGCCGCACCATTCGCGAGTTCGTCATCGGCGTCATCTTCATTCCCAGTGGGGTCACGATGGTGTGGTTCGCGATCATGGGCGGCGCGGCCCTGTACTCGGAGCTGGCAGGCGCTGGCGGCATCGCCGCCGCGGTGAACGACCAGGGACCGGCGGTGGCGCTCTTCACCTTGCTGGGCCAGTACCCCGCCGCGGCACTCACGTCGTTTGCCGCCATCGTGCTGGTCGGCGTGTTCTTCATCTCGGGAGCCGACGCGGGCTCCATCGTCATGGGCATGCTCTGCGCGCGCGGCAGCCTGAAGCCGCCGGGTTGGCTGGTGGTGCTGTGGGGCACGTTGAGCAGTGCGGCGGCTTCGGTGCTGCTGGTGATGGGCGGCCTGGTCGCACTGCAGACCGCAGCCATCATCTTCGCCGCGCCGTTCCTGGCGGTGATGTTGGGGTTGTGCGTGTCGCTGTGGAAGGCACTGCTGAGCGAGCGGCAGGTGAGCGTGGTGCATGAGCCGCTTGCTTTTGAACTTGGTGAACCACGTCCTTAGGGCCCTGTGACGATTCGGCAGGCGGCCGTTTTGTAGGAGCGAGCTTGCTCGCGAAAGACCGTGCTCGGACCCTTCGCGAGCAAGCTCGCTCCTACCAAGGCATCAGCCAGGCAGACGAACGGTGCGAGATCACACGGAGCAGATGCAGCGAATCCCGTTGTCTAAATTGCCTTGATGGCCGCAGGATCGCGTCCGGAGGCAGCATGAAGCGCCTGCTTCAACAACGTCTTCAAACCCAAGTGGATTTGGTGCTGCCTGGGTTCGAGGTCCTTTGCGAGTTCGGTTTGGGCCAAGTCATCGAGATCCGTCTGCGGCGAAGCAGCTCGCAAGAGTCGATACGCATAACGGGCATCAGGATGGCCGAACTCCGAGGGCCGGGAGCACTTGATAGGACGGTCGAGCAGCTCTTGTTCGAGATTCAGGCCGTTGTCGGAGAACTGCCAGCCGAGGACCCGGGGGAGAGGCAGTCCGGCTGACCGGGTTGCAGACCTTCCCGCCGCTTCAGAGGAGACGCAGCATGGACCGATTCACCGGCGGTTGCCTCTGCGGCAATGTCCGAATCGTGGCGTCGGGGCTGCCGTACCGAGTCGGCCTTTGTCACTGCCTCGATTGCCGCAAGCATCATGGAGCCCTGTTCAACGCTTGCGCGGTGTTCCCCCAGGAAGCGGTGACCATCGACGGCGAAACCCGTGATTATGCCGGCCGATTCTTCTGTCCCCGCTGTGGCTCCTCCGTCTTTGCTCGCAGCTCAGACGAAATCGAAGTTCACCTGGGCGCCCTGGATGCCCCCGACCAACTGATGCCGACCTACGAAAGCTGGATCGTCCGGCGCGAATCCTGGTTGCCGGCATTCCCGCTTGCACGACGCTACGAGCGTGATCGTGACCCCTCCGGGCGCTTCGAGGAGTAGGGCGGGGCAGCAACTCGGTCAGCCGATTGCCTTGGCCATTTCACTGGTCGCGGCCCAGCCCAGCTCTTCGTAGACCGGTCTGCCTGCCTCGGTCGCGTGCAGCACGGCGAAGCTCAGTCCGCGCTGTTCGAACTCGGCTTCCGCCAGCCTCATCAACGCGGAAGCCAGGCCCCGCCGTCGATAGGCCGGTTCGACGAACACATTCAGCACATAGCCGCGCTGGTCCCGATCCGGATGGGCCGGATGGGGCGGCCAGTCGATACTCATGAGGCCTATCGCGGCCACGGGCTGTCCCTCGTCCATCAGTGCAAACCCGTAGTAACGGCCATCGGCCAGGCGCTCGTGCAGCCAGGGGCGGAAGTGCTCGGTCATCACCCGCAAACCCGACGGAACGCCCCCCGCCTCGAGGAACATGGCTTCGCGATGCCGACAAATCATCGGCACGTCTTCCGGCTGAAGTCGACGTGCCTCCAGCCCTGAAAAATCGATGTCAGCGGGAATCTTTTTCATTGCACGAACCGGGTACGGAGTTGTCGATCCTAGGGCGGAGCACAGGTCAGTGATAGGTCCAGATCGAAGCTGAAATCTCCATACAGCGACCGGGGCGCGAGTTGCGAGTCGTGGACTGCCAACCGTCTGCATCGAGCGCACCGGCTGGCATATGGTCGGTCCTAACCTACTGTTACTGGACCCTCTCCAGGCTGATCCGCGGCGATCAATTTCGGCCGTGAATGCGGTAATCCCATCTCAGCAGGAACAAAACAATGTCCATGTCTTTGCTTGCCGAGCTTTTCAAGCGGAACGAAGAGCAACTGTTGGAGAAGTGGATGGCGGCCCAGCGGGCAGCCGGGATTCGCCTGGACCTGGTCGACGAGCGGGCGGTAGAGGAAAACTCCCGTGAGCTGCTCAAGGCCTTCACCATGGCCCTGGCACAGGGCGCCGGCAGCTTCGATGCAGCCGCGTGGCAACCGCTGAAACTGCAGCTCGAGCGCCTGTCTGTGGCCCAGGCCCGCCAGGGTTTCAGCCCTTCGGAAACCGCCACATTCGTTTTCTCGCTCAAGGAACCGCTGTTCGAGCTGATGCAAGGGCAGGTTGGCGACTCCGGCGAAACGCTCTGGCAAGTCAGCAGGTTGATCGATCAGCTCGGCATGTTCAGCGTCGAGTACTACATGGCCGGGCGGGAAACGGTGATCCGCGAGCAGCAGGAGAGCATGCTGGAGCTGTCCACCCCGGTGGTCCAGCTGTGGGACGGCGTGCTCGCCATACCCCTGATCGGCGCGCTGGACAGCAACCGCACGCAGATCGTGATGGAGGCCTTGCTGGAGAAGATCGTCGAAACCGAGTCGGACATCGCCATCATCGACATCACCGGCGTGCCCACCGTCGACACGATGGTCGCCCAGCACCTGCTCAAGACCATCACCGCCGCCAAGCTGATGGGTGCCAAGTGCATCATCAGCGGCATCCGCCCGCAGATCGCGGCGACCATCGTTCACCTGGGCGTAGAACTGGGCGATGTCGTGACCAAGGCTTCCCTGGCGGACGCCTTCAAGATGGCCCTGAAGCAGATGGACATGCGCGTGGTCAGCAGCACCGGGTCTCGCTGAGGAAGCCAGCATGGTAGATCGCATCCCGATTCTCAAAATGGGCAAGTACCTGCTGCTCAGCATCCAGGTCGACATGCACGATCAACTGGCCATGGACCTGCAGGAGGACCTGACGGACCAGATCGTGCGGCACCGGGCGAAAGGCGTGCTGATCGACATTTCCTCCCTGGAAATTGTCGACTCCTTCATCGGGCGCATGCTTTCCCACATCGCCAACGTCTCGCGGATTCTCGACGCCAAGGTGATCGTCGTCGGCATGCAGCCGGCGGTGGCGATCACACTGGTGGAACTGGGGCTCTCGCTGGAAGGCATCGCCACGGCACTGAACATCGAGAAAGGCATGCGCTGGCTCGAAACCAGCCTGAGCGAAGACGACGCGCCCTGGGAGCACGAACGTGACGACACAGACGCTCCCCCTGAAGCAGGAAACTGACATCGTTGTCGTCCGCCAGCAGGTTCGCAAAGCCGCCGCGCAGGCCAATCTCGGGCTGGTCTCGCAGACCAAGATCGTTACCGCAGCCAGTGAAATAGGGCGCAATGCACTGCTCTATGGCGGTGGTGGTGAATGCGTTATCGAGATCACCCAGCGTGAGGCACGTGCAGCGCTGCGTCTGGTCATCACCGACCAGGGCCCCGGCATAGCGGATATCGAGCAGGCCCTGCGCGATGGTTACACCTCGGGCAATGGGCTGGGGCTGGGGCTCAGCGGTTCACGACGGCTGGTCGACGAGTTCTCGATTCGCAGCGAGCTCGGCAGTGGTACCACGGTTGAAATGTGGAAGTGGAAATGAACGGCCAGGCCACGCAGGTTCATACCGTTACCCATCTGGCCCATGCGGACGCCGTGCGCCGCTCGATAGTCAGCCATGCGCGTCAGGTATGTACTGACGAATCGGTGCTGGACCGCCTTACCGTGGTGATCCAGGAAATGGCGCGTAATCTGGTGATTCACGCCAAGGGCGGTGAAATCCTCTACGCCCAGGACCCGAATCGCCTCGAACTGCTTGCCGTCGACCGGGGGCCAGGCATGGCCGATGTGGCGCGCTGCCTGGCCGACAGCTACTCCACCAGCGGGACCATGGGCACCGGCCTCGGGGCGATCAGCCGGCTCTCCGACCTGTTCGACATTTACTCCCAGCCGGGTCGGGGCACCACCGTGCTGGCGCAGTTCCAGCTGCAAGCAACGGCGAGCGAGTGGCTGGTGGGCGGCATCTGTACGCCCTATCCGGGTGAAGCGGTCAGCGGCGACGCCTGGGCCGTCAAGGGCAATCGGGTGATGGTGTGCGACGGCCTTGGTCACGGACATGCCGCCCATGAGGCCAGTAACAGGGCGTGCCAACTGTTCCTCAAACATGACCTGAACCTCTCGCTGGAAACCCTGCTCGAATGTTTGCATCGGGCGTTGATGGCCACTCGAGGCGGAGCGGTGGCATTGACCGAAGTCCTGCCCCATCAGGCCCTGGTGCGCTTTTGCGGGATGGGCAACATTGCCGGCGTATTGCATGACGGACGCAGCCGCAACATGGTTTCCGGCAATGGCACCGTGGGCTATCGGATCGGGACAATCCGCAGCTTCAGCTATCCGTGGACGCCCTCTACCGTGGTGCTGCTGGCCTCCGACGGGATCAGCACCCGCCATGACCTGGCCAGCTATCCTGGCCTGGCGATGCGCCATCCTGCGGTAATCGCCGCGGTGATTCACCGCGACTTCAAACGCCATAACGACGACGCCACCGTGGTAGTGACCCGATATGCAGAAGAAGCAACGCATCGCCAGCATCCACATCCGTGAGGAAGTCGATGTCGTTGCCTGCCGCCAGAGTGCCCGGCGCGTTGCCGGCTGGCTCGGCCTGCCGCAGCTCGAACAGATCCGCTTCGCCACGGCCGTTTCGGAGCTGGCACGCAACATCTTCCAGTACGCCGGCGGGGGCGCTTTCCATTTCGATCTTTCCGCGGACACCCGTGGCCAGTTGAGTCACCTGTGTTTCGAAGCCGTTGACCAGGGCCCGGGAATTGACCAGATCGAGCAGATTCTCGACGGCAGCTATGTCTCGCCCACCGGCATGGGGCTCGGCTTGCGGGGCGCACAGCGGCTGATGGACGAATTCGAGATTCGAACCTCGCCCAATGGAACGCACATTCGTGCACGCAAGGTGATTTTCCCTGCGCGCCCCTTTCCTTCCTCGTCGCAGACCAACGAAATTCGTGCCCAGCTGCAGGCCGAAGGTGCGGCTGACCCCTATATCGAGCTTCAGGTGCGCGGTACCGAGTTGCTGCTCACCACATCGGAATTGCAGAACAAGCAGATCGAGCTGGAAGCCATCAACCTGGAGCTGGAAAACACCAACAAGGGGGCGGTCGCCCTGTATTCCGAACTGGAGAAGGCCAACGAGGAGGTGCGCGAGGCCAGTGAGTCGAAGAGTCGCTTCTTCACCAACATGACCCATGAGATCCGCACGCCGATCAATATCGTCGAGAACATCAGCAAGCTGCTGCTCCAGGGTGTCGACGGCCCGCTCAACGAGGAGCAGTACAAGCAGGTGACCTTCATCAGCGAAGCCGCCGCCGAACTCTCGGCAGTGGTGAATGACCTGCTCGATCTGTCGAAGGCCGAGTCGGGACGAATCGAGATTATTCCCGTGCGTTTCACCCTCGATGATTTCGTCCATGAGCTGCGACAGTTCACCAGTGCCATCGCCTTGCGCTTCGCGTTGCTGCAGTGGGAAGTGGACAGCGCGCCTTGCGACGTGGAGCTGGAGACCGACCGGCACAGGTTGTTCCAGATCATGCGCAACCTGATCGACAACGCCTTCAAGTACACCCCCAGTGGCAAGGTCTGCGTGCGCATTTACCGCCCGGACGAGCAGAGCGTGGAGTTCCTGGTGGAAGACACCGGCATCGGCATCGCGCCGGAAAATCACGTCCGGGTGTTCGAGGAGTTCCTGCGGGTGCGTGGCCAGGACCAGGCCAAGGTCCAGGGTACCGGCCTCGGACTGCCGCTGGCTCAGCGCCTGGCGAGACTGCTGCACGGCGACATCAGCCTGGACAGCGAGTTGGGGCGGGGCAGCCGGTTCCTGCTGCGCATCGCTCGCTTTCACGAGCAGGCCGACAGCGAGCCGCAAACCCTCGACCTTTCCGCCGTCAGCATCCTGCTGATCGACGACAGCGAGGCGGATCGCTACTACCTCGCGCGACTGCTACAGCCCTATCACCCCGTGATCTTCGAGGCCGCCAATGCGGCATCGAGCATCGACAAGCTGTTCGCCGTGCGGCCGGACATCATCTTCCTCGACCTGGACCTTCCCGACATCGCTGGGGAGGACCTGCTGGAAAGCATGGATTGGAGCCTGCATGCCAGGGTGCTGATCTGTACCGCCAAGATTCTCGACGAGGCGAGCCTGGAGCGGCTCGGCCGTCAGAGTCGGGCGATCCTGCAAAAGTCCCAGCCGGACTACAGCGAGCAGGTTCTGCACCATGTGCGGCGCCTGACGGAGGAACAAAGCGATGGACACTAAGAGAGTCCTGATCATCGACGACCTCGAAGCCAACCGCTATGTACTGCGCAAGATCGTCACCAACGACCCGGGTTTCGAGATCATCGAGGCGAGAAACGGTGCTGAAGGCCTTGCCCTGATGATGCAAGGCGTCGATCTGGTGATCCTCGACATCAACCTGCCCGACATGACCGGTTTCGAACTGATCCAGGTGGCCGAGAAGCAACTCGGTCCGTCGCGCCTGCCCGCGATCATCAACATCTCCGCCACCTTCGTCAGTAGCAGCGACAAGGCCAAGGGGATCAACACTGGTGCCAGGGCCTACCTGACCCACCCGATCAACCCCGAGGAGGTGATGGCTACTATCGCTAGCCTGATGAAGAGCAACAGCCGCGTCGAAAGGCTCGAGCGGCAGCGCAATCGGGCAAAGGCGCGCAACGAGCAGCTGAGCAGGGAGAAAATCATGCTGCAGCGCTTCATGCGCTCGTTCACCCACGACCTGCGCTCACCCTTGTCCGCTGCGGTGATGGCCACGGGGTTGATGCGCGGCAACCCATCGCGACGCACCGATGACCTCCTGGCCATCCTGGAAAACAACCTGAAGCGCATCGATGAGATGGTGGCCAACCTGCTGGACATTTCCCATGTCAGCGTAGGAGGCGGCATCAAACTGGTGGGGGCGCAGCTCGACCTGCCTTCGCTGTTGCGGGACGCCGTAGCGAATCTGGCGTTGCACTTGACCAATCCCCTGGAACTGGAAACGGACGAGGATTCCGGCGTGGTGGTCTGGGATCGGGCGGCGTTCGTGCGCATCTTCGACAACCTCGTGGGCAACGCCGCCAAGCACGGCAAGGCGGGTGCACCGATCCGCATCACCCAGACCAGCAAGGACGGTTGGGTTCATCTCACGGTATGCAACGAGGGCCTGTTTCCGGATGACGTGCTGAAGAACCTCGCCACTCCCTATTTCATCTCCACCCAGAGCGATGCGAAGGGCTGGGGGCTGGGCCTGCCTATCGTGAAGGCGCTGACCGAAAGTTTTGGAGGCGGGGTGCAATTCAGCAACACCAATGACCTGGCCTGCGTCGAGCTGCGCCTGCCGGCTGCGATCGCCTCGGTCACCCTGTAGGAACGAGCTTGCTCGCGAACAGTCCGTAGGATGGGTCGAGCGGAGCGATACCCATCAACGCCGAAGGGGCCACTGCGTGGCCTTGGCGAATGAATTCGCCCCTACAGGGCTGCGCAGGAGGTGGGCTGGGAGTCACCCCTCTCAACTTCAGGGAGAGGGGCTGGGGGAGAGGGTTGCAGGCGGCCGGCTCGGTGCCGAACCATTTCGCGAATGAATTCGCTCCCACAAGAGCGGGCAGGACTGCGTCCTGCTTAGCGATTGAAATCGCCCCCACAGGGGATATGCGTCCAGGGAGATGCGGAAGTGGGCCGAGCGTCACCCCTCGCCTTCTGGGAGAGGGGCCGGGGGTGAGGGTTGTAGCCGGCTGGCTCGGTGCCTAACCATTTCGCGAATGAATTCGCCCCTACAGGATTGTGCCGAAGGTGAGCCGAGCGTCACCCCTCGCCCTCTGGGAGAGGGGCCGGGGGTGAGGGTTGCCACAGGCTGGCTCGATGCTCAGCTATTTCGCGAATAAATTCGCCCCCACAGGACTCAACGCAAGTTTCTTCAGTTCGTGCTTGAGAACCTTGCCGGTGGCCGCGGCGGGAAGGGCGGTCAGCACGCGGATTTCCATGGGGCGCTTGTAAGGCGAAAGCCGGTCCGCAAGAAACGCCTTCAGCCCGCCCGCATCGAAGCCATCGGGATCGGCGACCTGGAGGAAGGCAACCACCACTTCATTGCCCTCCACCGGACGCCCCACCACCGCTGAGAGCACCACGCCGGGATAGGCATTGAGCACCGCCTCACTTCCGGCGGATAGACGTTGAAGCCCGAGCGAATGATCAGCTCCTTGCTACGGCCGACGATGAACAGCGCGCCGTCGCTAGCCTGGCGGGCCAGGTCTCCGGTATTCAGCCAACCGTCCGCAGTGAGGACCTCGGCCGTCTGCTCCGGAGCACGGTAATAGCCCTTCATCACGTTGGGGCCACGCACCCACAGCTCGCCCACTTCACCGGGCGCAACCTCGTGTTGGCGCTGGTTGTCCAACAGACGGATTTCCAGGCCGGGAATCGGTCGCCCCACGGAGGTGTCGCGGCGCGGTTCGTCGATGCGGGTCTGGCTGACCGTTGGCGAGCTTTCAGTCAGGCCGTAGCCGTTGTGCAGCGGGATACCGAAACGTCTCTCCACCGCGTGCTTGAGGGTTTCGTCCAGCGGCGAGCCCCCGGCATACATGAAGCGCAGATGCGGGGCCTTCAGCTCCAGGCGGCCGGCATCGGCCAGTTCCAGTAGCCGGGCATACATGGCGGGCACGCCCTGCATCAGGGTCACGCCGTCTTCGCGCAAGGCACGGGCCAGTTCTTCAGGGTCGAAGCGCGATTCGAGCTGCAGGGCCGCGCCGGCGAACAGGCTCGCCAGGCACACGGCGGAAAGGCCGTAGACATGGGAAATGGGCAGCACCGCGTAGACCCTGTCGCTGCTGCCAAGCTGGCGCAACAGGCTGGCGGAGTGGGCGATGTAGAGCAGGTTGCGATGGGTCAGCATCACGCCCTTGGGCGCGCCGGTGGTGCCGGTGGTGTAGATCATCGCCGCCACCTGGCGGGTCGGATCTGCCTCCACGGGTTCCGGCTGGCAATCCTCGTTCAGTGGACCGAGGTGGTAACCACCCAGGCATCCGAGTACGCGCACTTCAGCCCCGGCCTGTTCGGCATGGGCAGCCGCATCGCGGGAGACGGAACTGCCATATAGCACCCGGCGGGCGCCGCAGTGCTGGCGGATGTTCTCGATCTCACCAGGCGAGAGACGTGCGTTGACCACCACGGCCCAGGCATCGAGCTGGCTGAGGGCGAGCAGGGCGGCGACCAGCAGGCCGCAGTTTTCCGCCACCAGCATCACCCGGTCGCCACCGCGAATTCCGTCCAGCGCGAGGCGCTCGGCGAGGCTCGCGACGGCGACGCGCAGTTCGCCGTAGCTCAGGGTCTCGCCACGTTCATGCAGTGCCGGGGCGCAATCGTGGATGTCCGGGTGGCGATCGAGAATCTGGTGCAGGCGGGTCGGCAGGCCGGCGAGTACGTCTTCACGGGTCAGCATCTCAGTTCTGCCCCGCGCGACGGATGAGGTTGCGGGCGATCACCAGTTGCTGGATCTGGGTGGTGCCTTCGTAGATGCGGAACAGGCGCACGTCGCGGTAGAAGCGCTCGATGCCGTACTCGCTGACATAGCCGGCGCCGCCGAAGATCTGCACCGCGCGATCGGCCACTCGGCCACACATTTCCGAAGCGAACATCTTGCAGCAGGAGGCTTCCATCGAGACGTCCTGCTTGAGGTCGCGCTTGCGTGCCGCGTCGAGCACCATGCAGCGGGCGGCGTAGATGTCCGCCTGACTGTCGGCGAGCATGGCCTGGATCAGCTGGAACTCCGCCAGGGCCTGGCCGAACTGCTTGCGTTCCAGAGCGTAGGTCAGGGCATCGTTGAGCATGCGTTCGGCGGCACCCACGCACACGGCCGCGATGTGCAGGCGGCCTTTGTCGAGCACGCGCATAGCGGTCTTGAAGCCGACGCCTTCGACCCCGCCGATCAGGTTGGCGGCGGGAATCCGGCAGTCCTGGAAGATCACGTCGCAGGTGTGGGCGCCTTTCTGACCCATCTTCTGGTCGATCTTGCCCAGGCTGACGCCGGGCGTGCCGACCTCGACCACGAACGCGGAAATGCCACCGGCCCCCTTGATCGTCGGATCGGTGCGCGCCATGACCGTGAAGATGCCGGCCTCGGGCGCGTTGGTGATGAAACGCTTGGTGCCGTTGAGCACGTAGCTGTCGCCGTCGCGGACTGCGGTGGTGCGCAGCGAGGCGGCGTCGGAGCCGGAGTCCGGCTCGGTAAGGGCGAAGGAACCGATGAGCTCGCCAGCGGCCATGCGCGGCAGGTAGCGGCGTTTCTGCTCCTCGGTGCCATCAATGATCAGGCCCTGGGAACCGATGCCGTTGTTGGTGCCGATCAACGAGCGGAAAGCCGGTGAAGTCTTGCCAAGCTCGAAGGCGACCAGGACTTCCTCTTCCATGCTCAGGCCAAGCCCGTCGTACTCCTGCGGAATGCACAGGCCGAACAGGCCAAGCGCTTTCATCTCATCGACGATATGCCCGGGAATCCGGTCGGATTCCGCTACCTCGGCCTCGTTGGGCACCAGGCGTTCACGGACGAAGCGCGACAGGTTTTCGAGCAGCAGGTTGAGTGTTTCCTGATCGTTGATCATTGCGGTCCTCTTATTGGAATTGTCGGCCCAGGTTGGCTCCGACGTTGCGTACCAGGTGGGCCAGGCGCGGTCCGACGTCGTCTTCCAGCATGTGCTGGCGCAGCACGAAGGCCGGGCCCCCGCAGCTGAAGGCAACGACGCCGGAACCGTCCGACTGGATGAGGGGAACGCCGACGGCGTTGATGTCTTTCTGCCAATCGCCGCAGGAGAGGCAATAGCCGTGGTCCTGGTAGTGGCGGAAGGCTTTGTCCAGTTGCTCGCGGGTGGTGGCCCAGTCGTCGTCGCGGGCCTTCAACTGATCGAGCAGCAGGTCACGCTCGGCGTCGGGCAGTGCCGCCAGGTAGGCGCGGCCCATGGCGGTGCTGGTCATGGGAATGCGCGAGCCCACGTCGAGGCGCAGGCTCAGCGGACCCGGCCCCTGGCAGTTCTCGATGTAGACCATGCTCAGGCGGTCGCGGGCGCCGAGGGAGACCGAACACTGCGTCTGGTCGGCGAATTCCTGCATGAGGGGACGGGCTTGCTTGCGGATATCCAGGCCGTTGAGGTGGGCATAGCCGAGGGCGAGCACGCCGGTATCCAGGGCGTATTTGCCCAGGCTTTCCACGTACTGCAGGTAGCCCAGGCGGGTCAGGGTGTAGGTCAGCCGCGAGACGGTCGCCTTGGGCAGACCGCTGCGCTTGACCAGTTCCTGGTTACCCAGCAGCCGTTCGCCGGGGCGGAAGCAACGCAGCAGCTCCAGGCCACGGGCCAGGGCCGTGACGAACTGGCGGTCCTGCTCCAGGTCCTGGCTGTCGAGTTCGGTGTCGATACGTCCACGCTTTTCCATCGTCGTTCCTCGTGCGTCGGGGGGGCTCCCCGAAGCGCCGGCCGGATGCTGGCACAGGAAAAAACGGGGAGTCAACAAAATCAAAACTGAGTTTCGCATAGCGGAACATACGGTTCCAGTTGAAAATCACCCGTCATCCGCTCAAGGCCTCATGCTCACTGGTTTGCGCGCAAATTTGTGCTGGGTGATGAATCGTCAGCGATTTACAACGGCAAGCGGAATTGCTTAGGCTGGATTGCAATGCAAAACACGGTTCCGCAGTGCGGAACATATAAGGTGCAAGCCATGAGTGAAATCCTTGTCGAACGGCCGCTGCCCGGTGTGGCAGTCATCCGTCTCAACCGCCCCGATGCCCGCAACGCCTTGAACCAGGCCGTGCGTGAACAACTGGCGGCCCACTTCACCGAACTCTCCAGCGATGGGCACGTGCGCTGCATCGTGCTGACCGGCGGCGACCAGGTCTTCGCCGCCGGTGCCGATATCCGCGACATGGCCGAGCGTGGCGCCATGGAGATGTTTCAGCGCCAGACCCACCGGCTGTGGGCGGCGATTGCCCAATGCCCGAAACCGGTGATCGCGGCGGTGAATGGATTCGCCCTGGGCGGCGGCTGCGAGCTGGCGATGCACGCCGACCTGATCGTGGCAGGCGAGGGCGCCAGCTTCGGCCAGCCGGAAGTCCGCGTCGGCATCATGCCGGGAGCCGGCGGCACCCAGCGCCTGACCCGTGCGGTGGGCAAGTTCCAGGCAATGCGCATGCTCCTCACCGGCCTCCCGGTCAAAGCCCCCGAGGCGTTGCGCATGGGGCTGGCCAGCGAGGTGGTGGCCGACGATCAGGTGCAGTCGCGTGCCCTGGAACTGGCGGAGCTGATCGCCGGCATGCCGCCGCTGGCGGTCATGCAGATCAAGGAGGTGCTCCTGGCGGGCCAGGATGTCTCGCTGGACACGGCGCTGATGCTGGAGCGCAAGGCCTTCCAGTTGCTGTTCGATTCCGCCGACCAGAAAGAGGGCATGCGTGCCTTCCTGGAAAAGCGCAAGCCAGTCTATTCGGGGAGCTGAAGCATGAGCGTTCGTGAAATCCGCGACATGGCGGTGGTGGGAGCCGGCGTGATGGGCGCGGGCATTGCCCAGATCGCGGCCCTGGCTGGCCTCACCGTGTACCTCTTTGATGCCCGCGAGGGCGCCGCTGAAAGCGCACGTCAGGGGCTGGTGGCGACCTTCGACAAGCTGGTGGCCAAGGGCAAATTCGACAGCGCCACGGCGCAGGCCGCCGCCGCCCGCCTGCGGCCGGTAAACAACATCGCGGAACTGGCCGACTGCCAGTTGGTGGTGGAAGCCATCGTCGAGCGGCTCGATGCCAAGCGTGCCCTGTTCGCCGAGCTGGAAAGCGTGGTGGCCGACGATTGCATCCTGGCGACCAATACCTCGTCGCTCTCGGTCACCGCCATCGCCGCTGGCTGCCGGTTGCCGGGGCGGGTAGGGGGCTTCCACTTCTTCAATCCCGTTCCGCTGATGAAGATCGTCGAAGTGATCGACGGCCTTCAGGGCGAAGCCTGGGTCGGCGAAACACTGCTCGCGCTGGGCGAGCGTTTCGGTCACGTCGCGGTTCGCGCCAAGGACACGCCCGGCTTCATCGTCAACCACGGTGGGCGCGGCTATGGCACCGAGGCGATGCGGATTCTCGGCGAGTCGATCACCGACGAAGCCGGCCTGGACCGCATCCTTCGCGAGCAGGCGGGCTTCCGCATGGGACCGTGCGAGCTGTTCGACCTGACCGGGCTGGATGTGTCCCATCCGGTAACCGAATCGATCTACGCGCAGTACTACCAGGAACCACGCTACCGGCCTTCGGTCATCACCCGCCAACGGCTGGAGGCCGGTCTCCTCGGGCGCAAGAGTGGACAGGGCTTCTATTGCTACGTGGATGGCGTCCAGCAGGTCCCTGAAGAGCCGGCGGTTCCAGTCGTGGCAAACCTGCCCCCGGTCTGGGTCAGCCATGTGCGCCCGGCGTACAGGGCGAACGTGGTGGCGCTGCTGGAAAACCTCGGCGCGACTGTGGAACTGGGCCTGCGTCCCAGTGACGAGGCGCTGTGCCTGGTACTGCCATTGGGTGGCGACGCCACCAGCAGTGCCAAGGCGGAAGGACTGGACCCGTTGCGCACGCTGGCCCTGGACATCCTGCTGCCGCTGGATCGGCGCCGTGTGCTGATGACCACGCCGGTGACTGGACCGGGCTGGCGCGACGCCGCACATGCACTGCTCGCCGCCGACGGTGTGCCCGCCAGCCTGATCCATGACAGTGCGGGCTTCGTCTCCCAGCGGGTGTTCGCGCAGATCATTAATATCGCCTGCGACATGGCCCAGCAACGCGTCGCCACGCCGGGCGATATCGATCGTGCCATCCGCCTTGGCCTGGGCTACCCGCAGGGGCCGCTGAGCTGGGGCGACGCCCTGGGTGCCGAAACCATCCTGCAGGTGCTGGACAACCTCCACACCTTCTACCGCGATCCACGCTACCGCCCGAGTCCATGGCTGATCCGCCGGGCCATGCTCGGCCTGTCGCTGCTCACCCCCGACAATTGAATTCCAAGGAAATCCCCATGCTCGATGCCTACATCTACGACGGCCTGCGCACACCTTTCGGCCGTCATGCCGGCGGCTTTGCCGCCATCCGTCCCGACGACCTCGTCGCACAACTGATGCGTGCCCTGGTGGAGCGCTCGCCCTTTGCCGCCGAGCAGATCGAGGATGTGATTCTCGGCTGCACCAACCAGGCGGGTGAGGACAGCCGCAACGTCGCACGCAACGCGCTGCTCGCTGCGGGCTTCCCGGTCACGGTGGCCGGGCAGACGGTCAACCGCCTCTGCGCCAGCGGCCTGGCGGCGGTACTGGATGCTGCCCGTGCGGTGAGTTGCGGTGAGGGTGGCCTGTACCTGGCCGGGGGCGTGGAAAGCATGAGCCGCGCGCCGTTCGTGCTGGCCAAGGCCGAGTCGGCCTATAGCCGCGAAGCGAAGATCTTCGATACCACCTTGGGCGCGCGCTTCCCCAACCCGAAGGTGAATGCCCAGTTCGGCGCCGACAGCATGCCGGAGACCGCCGACAACGTGGCCCGTGACTACGGCATCGATCGCGCCCAGGCGGATGCCTTCGCCCTGGCTTCGCAGCAGCGCTATGCAAGCGCGCTGGAATGCGGCTTCTTCGCCGAGGAGATTCTCCCCGTGGAAGTGCCGGCCGGTCGCAAAGGGACTCTCACCATCAGCGTTGACGAACACCCGCGCCCGGATGCCAGCGCCGAGGGTCTGGCCAAGCTGCGCCCGCTTTTCGAAGGTGGGGTGGTAACCGCTGGCAACGCCTCCGGTATCAACGATGGTGCCGCGGCCCTGCTGATCGGCACGCGCGAAGTCGGGGAACGCGTCGGCGCAATGCCGCGTGCACGCATCCTCGCGGGTGCCGCCGCCGGAGTCGCGCCGAGGGTCATGGGCATCGGTCCGGCCTACGCCATTCCAAAGGCCCTGGAGCGCGCCGGGCTGACCCTGGCGGACATGGACCTGATCGAAATCAACGAAGCCTTCGCCAGCCAGGTCCTGGGTTGCCTGACACTGCTCGGCCTCCCGCATGACGATCCCCGCGTCAATCCCAATGGCGGCGCCATCGCCCTCGGCCATCCCTTGGGTGCATCCGGCGCACGCCTAGTCCTGACTGCGCTGCGTCAACTGGAGCGCAGCGGTGGACGCTACGCCGTGGTCAGCCTGTGCATCGGCGTCGGCCAGGGCCTGGCTGTCGTGATCGAACGTCTTTGAGGAGAAACCCATGGCTACCTATCAGGCTCCACTGCGGGACATGCGCTTCGTGCTGGAGGAAATGCTCGAACTCTCCAGCCATGCCGACCTGCCGGGTTTCGGCGATGCCACGCCCGACGTGGTGGCGGCGATCCTCGAAGAAGGTGCAAAGCTCGCCGGCGAGGTGCTGGCACCGCTGAATGCGGTGGGTGACCATGAGGGCTGCCGGCTGGAGGAGGGCGAGGTCCGCACCGCCCCGGGCTTCCGCGAGGCCTACCGGCTGTATGCCGAAGGCGGCTGGAGCGGGCTGACTGCCTTGCCCGAGTACGGCGGCCAGGGCCTCCCTCATGTGCTGGGGATCGTCATCCGCGAGATCATGACCAGCGCCAACCTGGCCTTTTCCATGTTCGCCGGCCTGACTCATGGCGCGGCGAATGCCATCGCCAACGGCGGCACCGAGCAGCAGAAGGCGCTCTACCTGCCGCCGATGATCGAAGGTCGCTGGACCGGCACCATGAACCTCACCGAGCCGCACTGCGGCACCGACCTCGGCCTGCTGCGCACCCGCGCCGAGCCTCATGCCGACGGCAGCTACCGGGTCAGCGGCACGAAGATCTTCATCTCCGCCGGTGAGCACGACCTGGCGGAAAACATCGTCCACCTGGTGCTCGCCCGCCTGCCCGATGCACCACCCGGCGTGAAGGGCATCAGCCTGTTCATCGTGCCGAAGTTCCTGGTCAACGCCGACGGTTCGCTGGGCGAACGTAACGCCGTACACTGCGGTTCCCTGGAAGAGAAGATGGGTATCCACGGAAACCCCACCTGCGTGATGAACTACGACGGTGCCAGCGGCTACCTGATCGGCCAGCCGCACCAGGGCCTGCGGGTGATGTTCGTGATGATGAATAGCGCGCGACTGGCCGTCGGGGTGCAGGGGCTGAGCCTGGCCAGCGTCGCCTACCAGAACGCCGCCCGCTACACCCGCGAGCGCCAGCAGGGTCGGGCGCCGGGTGGGGCAGTGGCGCCGGAGCTGGCCGCCGATCCGATCGTCGCCCACCCTGACGTGCGCCGGATGCTGCTGAGCCAGCGCGCCTTCGTCGAGGGCGGACGCGCCTTGGCTTACTGGGCCGGCCTGCAGGTAGACCTGGCGCACAAGCACCCCGACGCACAGGTGCGCGAGGAGGCCAACGACCTGCTCGGCCTGCTGACGCCGATGATCAAGGCCTATTGCACGGACAAGGCGGTGGACTGCACCAACCTGGCGATGCAGTGCTTTGGCGGCCACGGCTACATCCGCGAATGGGGCATGGAGCAGTTCGTCCGCGATGCGCGCATCACGCCGCTGTACGAAGGCACCAATGGTGTCCAGGCGATGGACCTGGCCGCGCGCAAACTGCCGCTGGAAGGCGGCCGGGCGGTGCGCCGCTTCATCGGCCTGATCGCGGCATTCTGCAACCGCCACGACGACGAGCTGGACGAATTCGTCGGGCCGTTGCGCGAGGCGCTTGGGCACTTGCAGGCGGCCACCGACAGGTTGCTGCAGGATTCGACGCCCGCGCAGACCGCGGCGGCTGCGGTGGATTACCTGCAGCTCACCGCGCTGGTGGCTTTCGCCCACCAGTGGGCGCGCATGGCGCTGGTTGCCCAACACCGGCTTGCGGAGAGCTTCGACGACGCGGCGTTCTACCGCGCCAAGCAGCACACCGCGCGCTTCTTCTTCCAGCACATGCTGCCGGAGACGGCGATACACTTGCAGCGTATCCAGGCGGGGGCCGACGTGTTGATGGCCTTCGATCCCGAGCAGTTCTAAGGCGTCACGCCAGGGGAGACGGCCATGAAACGAGCGACGTCCAGAGTGGAGGAAAAGTCCTTCCCGCTGGGCGCGCTCATTTCCCTTTCGGCCGTACTGGAGGAGCGGGGTGTCGACCCCTGGCCGTTGCTGGCCGGATTCGGCGTTCATCGCGCTTCCTTCAGCCAACCCCTGACGCCGCTGCCCATCGTCGACCACGGCCGCATCCTGGAGGCGGCCGCGGAACTGTCCGGCTGCGATCATCTCGGCCTGCTGCTCGGCCAGCGCGCCAATCTGGAGAATGCCGGCCCGCTGCGCTTCCTGGTGCTCAACGCACCGACGGTACGTGACGCCACGGAAAGCCTGATCCGCTTTTGTGGCCTCTGGTATCGCGGCTTGCATGTGCGCCTGACAGAAGAGCAGGGCTATGCCGGCATTCGCCTGTCCCTCGATGCCCGGATGCCGGGTTGCGACCAGTTGCTCACCGCCTACCTGACCGCCACCGTCAGCATCCTCGAAATGATCCTCGGCCATGCCTGGCGGCCCGCGCTGGTGCGTATCGCCTACCGCAAACCGAAGTCGTCGGCACTGTACGAACGGCACTTCCGTTGCCCGGTGTGGTTCGGTCAGTCGCAGCACGAGGTGCTGTTCCCCCAGGTGTTGCTGGACAAGCCCAGGTCCGGGCATGACCGCCAACTGGACAGCTTTCTCCGCCAGCATCTCAACGAGCTCCAGGCCCAGGAGCAGATGGAGCTGGCAGCACAGGTGCGCCAGGTTATCGAGGGCCTGTTGCAGCGGGGCGACTGCTCGGCCGAGCGGGTTGCCGAGTTCTTCGCCGTGCACCGCTTCACCCTCTATCGCTATCTGAGCGAAGAGCACACCAGCTTCGAGATCCTCCTGGAGGAAACACGCCGGGAGCTGGCCATCAAGTACCTGGGCGATGCCACGCTGCCGGTGGCCGAAGTCGCCAGCCGCCTGGGCTACGAAACCCAGGGCAACTTCACCCGCGCGTTCAAGCGCTGGTACGGCCAATCCCCCCGCGACTGGCGCAAGACCGAGACGCCGCCAGCGTCCATCGGCGCACGCCTGGCCAGCGGCCGGCGCTGAGCGATCCCCGCAATCGTTGGGCCGCGCTGAGACCCGCTCTTGTAGGTTGGCGTAGAGCGAAGCGAAACCCAACGCTGCGCAATCACCCCTGTAGGAGCGAGCTTGCTCGCGAACAACGGAGCCCGACCCTTCGCGAGCAAGCTCGCTCCTACATGAAAGCCTCCGTGCACTTCCGAAGCCTGGCTCTGCTCCCGTAGGTTGGTGTAGAGCGAAGCGAAACCCAACGTTGCGCAATTGAACCGCTGAGCACAGGCCTGACCTGTAGGAGCGAGCTTGCTCGCGAACCACCGAGCCCGACCTTTCGCGAGCAAGCTCGCTCCTACACCAGAGTCCCAGCCGGCACGCAATCACTTCCTCGCCTGTGACGAAATGATAAAAAACTGCGCCAGGATGATAAAAATCCGGGTCGGCACATCGGTAGTTTCTCCATCAGCTCAGAGGCGCATTGCGCCCACGTTCAATAACGACAAGACGGACGGAGAAACACCATGCATTTCCTCGACGACAGCCTGTTCCCGGAAAACCAGGAAAAACTGGTGATCCAGGTCGCCCCCTACGGCCCGCAGTGGCTGCCGAGCGACTCTGACGATATTCCGGTGAGCATGGATGACCAGATCCAGAAAGCCATCGATTGCTACAACGCCGGCGCCACCGTGCTCCACGTGCATGTTCGCGAAGACGACGGCAAGGGCTCCAAGCGCCTGAGCAAGTTCAACGAAATGCTCGGCCTGCTGCGCCAGGCGGTGCCGGACATGGTGCTGCAGGTTGGCGGCTCCATTTCCTTCGCGCCCGAAAGCGAAGGCCAGGCCGCCCAGTGGCTGGACTACGACACCCGCCACATGCTGGCCGACCTCGATCCCAAGCCGGACCAGGTCACCATCGCGATCAACACCAGCCAGATGAACATCTGCGAAATGCTGACGCCCGATGATGTGGTCGGTACCATCCTGGAGCGCCCCGAGTACTTCAAGGCGTATCAGGAGATGGTTTCCGACTCGCGTCCGTCCTTCTTCATCGAGCACCTCAAGCGTCTGCAGGCTGTCGGCATCCAGCCGCACTTCATGCTGGGTCACGTCCATCAGCTGGAAACCGTCGAGCGCCTGATCCGCAAGGGCCTGTACACCGGTCCGCTGATCCTCAACTACGTCGCCATCGGCGGCGGCGCGGCGGGCCTGGACCCGTCCGACATGATCGAGTTCGTCAAACGCACGCCGCCGGGCTCCGTTCTCACCATGGAAAGCGCCATGCGCGCCGTGCTGCCGATGAATGCCATGGCCATCGCGCTGGGCCTGCATGTTCGCGTCGGCATCGAGGACACCCTCTGGGGCCGCAAGGGCGAGCGCATGACTTCCGTGCAGCAGATCGAGCAGACCGTGCGCGTGGCGCGTGAGCTGGGTCGCGACATCGCCAACGGCCAGGAAGCCCGCCGCATCTACCAGATCGGCGAGACCTACGGCAGCGCCGACGAGACCATCGCCCGCCTGGGCATGGCGCCCAATCGCAAGCCGGGACAGCGCGGCTTCACCGTACCAGGCATGGGCTGAGCGGCCGGGCCGTCCTCATGAAAGGAACCGGTTGCTAAAAGGCGGCCGGCTTTCCCCCGAGCGAATTTGCCGAGAGGTGCATCCATGAGTCTGCAAGGAAAAGTCGTGCTGGTGACCGGCGTCGGTCCCGGCCTGGGCAAGGCCTGCGCCGAAGCCTTCGCCAAAGTTGGTGCGCGGTTGGTGATCTGCGATGTCAGCGAGCAGTCGCTGTCCGAAGCACAGGCTGCCGTGGAAGCCCACGGCGCCGAATGCCTGGCGCTGCGCTGTGACGTGTCGTCCAGCGCCGAGGTGCGTGCCCTGTTCGAGCGCATCGTCGAGCGTTTCGGCACCCTGCATGTGCTGGTCAACAATGCCGCGCTGACGCCCAACCGGGAAATCGACACCCAGCGTCGCAGTGCGCTGTACCGCTACATCTCCACACCCGAGCCCCGTCGCTCGTTGGGTTTCACCCGCGAGATCAGCGACGAGGAATGGCACCGTTACTGGGGCGTGAATGTCCACGGGGTGTTCTATTGCACCCGCGAGGCGCTGAAGCTCATGGAGCCGCAGCGTGACGGCAAGATCGTCAACATTGCGTCCATCGCCGGCCTGTCCACCAAGAGCGCCCACAGCCCGCATTACTGCGCGACCAAGGGCGCGGTGATCGCCTTCACTCGTTCGGTCGCCTATGAAGTGGCGGGCGCGAACATCTTCGTCAATGCCATGGCACCCGGTGGCGTGGCGACGCCGGCGTTCAATGCCTACCTCGACCAGATCGGTGAGGAAGGCCGCAACCGCCTCTGGCAGGGCTGCCCGCTGGGCCGCTTCGGCACGGTCGAGGAATACGCCGGAACCGTGCTCTACCTCGCGGGCGATCATTACCTGGTCGGCCAGGTGATCAGCCCCAATGGCGGCTCGGTGGTCTGAGCCGCCATCCCTGCAGGAAATGACAAGAACATGAACGAAACCCCGAATTACAACGCCCTGCGCGCCGCCGGCCTGTTCGATGCGTCGCTCGATCGCCTGGCGGAGTGGGCGCCGGACTGGACCGAGAATGTCATGGCGCTGGTGCAGGACAGCCAGACCAATGACGTGCTTGATCCCAAGCTGGTTGCGCTGATTCGCCTGAACATCGACGTCACCGCGACCCACCTGTACGCCCCTGGCGTGCGCCGACATGTGCGCGATGCCCTGCGCCTGGGTGCGACCCGGGCGGAAATCCTCGAAGTATTCAAGCTGGCCAGCGTGGTGGGTATCCATGCCTGCGCCCTGGGCGTGCCGATTCTCGCCGAGGAACTGGCCCATGCCGGGCTGCCGGATGAAACGGTGGAACCGGGTGTCACGCCGGTCTGCGACGCGGTGCGCGCCAACGGCATGTTCAACCCGCTCTGGGAAACCATCTACCGCTGGGATGCCCAGTACCTGGAGAAATTCCTCGGCATGGGCTTTGGCCTGTGGAAGGACGGCATCCTGCCGCCGCTGTGGATCGAGTTCCTCTGCATCTCCGGTGATGCGGCGATCACTCACCTGTACGGCCACGGCACCCGTCGCCATATCCAGGCGGCGCTGCAGTTGGGCGCGAGTCGCGAACAGGTGCTGGAGGTGCTGAAGCTCGTCAGCCTGCAAGGCATCGAAGCCTGCGAGCTGGGCGTGCCGATGCTGGACGAAGAAATCCGCGCACTGGCGGAAAAAGGTTGAGGACGGCAGTGGGCACCTGTCGCCCACTGCCTCGCCGAGGCCACCACATGAACAAGAATAAGAAGATCCCACGCAGCCAATCGCTGCAGGAGGTATGGCCATGAGTTCCGTGGCTGAGCAAGGTCGACTGATGACCGCTGCACAGACTGCCCATGAGGTGAAGCTGACCTATCGCAAGGTGATCTGGCGGCTGTTGCCGTTCCTGTTCCTGGCGTACGTGATCAACGCCATCGACCGCATCAACATCTCCTTCGCCAAGCTGCGCATGGCCGAGGACCTGGCCTTGAGCGATGCCGCCTACGGACTGGGTGCAGCGGCATTCTTCGTTGGCTACATCCTCTTCGAGGTGCCGAGCAACCTGTACATGCAGCGTGTCGGTGCGCGCGCCACCATCACCCGGATCATGGTGCTCTGGGGCCTGGTGACCATCAGTACCAGCCTGGTGGAGACCGCCACCGGCCTCTATGTGGTGCGCTTCCTGCTGGGCGTCGCCGAAGCCGGCTTCTTCCCCGGGGTTATCCTGTACCTGACCTACTGGTTCCCGGCTTCGCGTCGGGGCCGCATCACCTCGATCTTCCTCATGGCAGGCATAGTCGCGGGCATCGTCAGTGGCCCGCTGGCCGGCTGGATCATGACCCACTTCCACGGTTGGGCGGGCTTGAAGGACTGGCAGGCACTGTTCGTTCTCGAAGGCATTCCGGCCGTGCTGCTCGGCCTGTTCGCCTGGTTCTGGCTGGACGACAAGCCACAGCAGGTGAAATGGCTCAGCGAGCGCGAAAAGCAGATCGTCCTGGACGCCCTGGCGGCCGAGCACAGGGAGGCCGGGGCAGGGCATGGCTCCTTCCTGCACCTGCTGCGTGATCCGCGCGTATTCATGTGCGGCCTGGTGTTCTTCTGCATCTATTCGGGCACCAACACGGTGGCCTACTGGATGCCCACGCTGATCCAGGGTTTCGGCCTCGCGGACATCCGCCAGATTGGCCTGATCAGCAGCCTGCCCTATGCCGTGGCGCTGGTGGCGATGTACCTGCTGGGCCGCAGTTCAGACCGCCACCTTGAGCGTCGCTGGCACCTGGCCCTGACCATGCTCACCGGTGCCGGCAGCTTCGTCCTGCTCGGGCTGTTCCAGGGCAACCTGATGCTGTCGGTGCTGTTCATGAGCGTGGGCGCCGCCGCCTGCCTGTCTGCCGTGCCGCTGTTCTGGACCATCCCGCCGACCTACCTGTCTGGCGCGAGCGCCGCGGGTGGCATCGCCCTGATCAGCAGCCTGGGCGGTATCGCGGCGATGGTCAGTCCGGTGCTGGTGGGCGGTATCAAGACCCAGACCGGCAGCCTCTACCTGGCCTTCGACGTGATCGCCGGCCTGCTGGTGATCGGCGCCAGCGTCCTGCTGCTGGCAATCCCCGCCCGGGTGCTTCGCGACCACCGAGCCTGACCTTCCCGAACCCTCCGTTCGCCCACCCACATTGGGGCCGTCAAGGCCCCGATGCGGGAGCGATTCACCACTAAAACAACAAAAGGTGATCTGCATGACACACGCTGAACCCCATCTGCGCCCGGCAAGGTATCGCCGGTTCGCGCCCAGCCTTCTGGCTGCCGGTGTTGCCCTGGCGGCCCTGGGCAGCCCCTCGGCCAAGGCCGTGACCTTCGACATCAATGACGACTGGAAGCTGTCGACCAATACGACCCTGACCCTGGGTTCGAGCTGGGCGCTGCGCAACGCCGACCCGGATCTGGTCTATGCGCCGGATGCCCAAAGCATCGGCAAGCCCGGCAGCGGCATTGACACCAACGGCGATGACGGCCGGCTGAACTTCGACAAGCACGATGCGTTCTCCCAGGTGTTCAAGGGACTCACGGAGTTCGACCTGAACGACGGCGGGCAGGGCGCGTTCCTGCGCTTCAAGTACTGGTACGACCACGCCCTGGAAACCGGCAACGGTGATTTCAAGAAGTTCGACGACTCCGGCTGGGACGACCTGTCGAAGTTCAAGGGCTTCGAACTGCTCGATGCCTATGTCTGGAAGGACTTCGAGATCGGCAACGGCATGCCGCTCAACGTCAAGCTCGGCAAGCAGGTGCTGACCTGGGGCGAGGCGCTGTTCTTCCAGAACGGCATCAACGCGATCAACCCCCTCGATGTTTCCGCCTTCAACCGCCCCGGCGTGGAGCTGAAGGAAGGCCAGCTGCCGGTGGAAATGCTCAGCTTCAACTTCGGCCTGAGTGACACCCTCAGCCTGGAAGGCTTCTACCAGTACAACTTCCGGCCTTCAGTGCTCGATGGCTGCGGCACCTTCTTCCAGTCGGCGGACTTCGCCCCTGAAGGCTGCGGCCCGATCGTCGCGGCGGTGACCGGCAATCGCACCACGGCCAATGCCCTGGCCTCCGGCACCTTCGTTCCGCGCAGCCAGACCGAATGGCCGAACGACGACGGTCAATACGGCATCGCCTTGCGCAAGGTGCTGGAAGACCTCAACGACGCCGAGCTGGGCCTCTATTACGCCAACTATCACAGCCGTTTCGCGTCGTTCAACGGCACCGCAGTGCAGGCTGCGGGGCCGGCCAACTTCAAGACCGCCAGCTACAACTCGGTGTACCCGGAAGACATCCGCCTCTATGGCATCAGCCTCAGCGGCGTGGTGGGTGGAACAGCGGTGTTCGGCGAGCTGAGCTACCGACCCAACCAGCCGCTGGGCTTCAACGGTAACGACACCATCCAGTTCCTGCTACGCAGCCCCAATACCCCGTTCACCGATCCGGGAGTGACGCCGGCACTCGGTGCGCCAATCGAAGGCTACGAGCGCAAGCCGGTGTCCCAGTTCAGCCTGGGCGCTACCGACACGATCTCCAACGTGCTGGGCGCCACGCGCTTCGCCTGGGCCGCCGAAGCCGCGGTCAACCATATCGCCGACCTGGGCGACGAACGCTTCGGCCGCAGCGGCGCCTATGGTCGCAGTGAGCTGACCACCACCGCCTACAACCCCGCCGTGACGGCCAGCTACTGCATCACCCCCGGCACCGCGAACCTGAGCCTGCAGCAGGTCCAGGCGCTGAACGCAAAGAACTGCAACGGCAATCGCGGCTTCTTCAACGACTGGTCCTGGGGCTATCGCCTGCGTGGCGCCCTCAGCTACGAGGGCATCCTCCCCGCGACCGTGGTCACCCCGAGCATCAACTTCCGCCATGACGTGGACGGCTATGGCCCGAACTTCCAGGAAGGACAGAAAGCAGTGGGCCTCTCGCTGCTGTTCGAGTACCGCAACGATTACTCGCTGGAGCTTGCCTACAACGATTTCTTCGGCTCGAACAAATTCACCACCCTCGACGATCGCGACTTCGCATCGGTCAACTTAAAGGTGAGCTTCTGATGAACCGTACCCTGAAAAAACTGCCCCTCGCCCTGACCCTGTTTGCCCTGTGCATGCAGACTTCCGCCTTCGCCAAGAGCACCGATGCCAGCGAGTTCGACAGCCAGCTCAACCCCATGGGGGGAACGCTGGCTGCCAACGCCGACGGCAGCATCCCGGCCTGGGATGGTGGCCTCAAGCCCGGCGGCCTGAGCGCCGACACCAACGGCAACTACGCGGACCCGTTCACGGCGGAAAAGCCGCAGTACGTGATCAACGCCGCCAACGCCGCGCAGTACCAGGCGCTGCTGACCCCAGCGCAGCTGGCCATGCTCAAGCGCTTCCCCAGCTATGTGATGAATGTCTACCCGACCCACCGCACCGCGCGCCTGCCGGAGAAGGTGAACGCGGCGACCCGTGCCAATCTCAGCCAGGTCAAGCTGGCGGACAAGGGCTATGGGGTGATCGGCTATAGCCAGGGCGTTCCCTTCCCGGAACCCACCGAAGCGCTGGAAGTCATGTGGAACCACATGGCCCGCTACGTCGGCAGCTCCCTGGATCGGGAGATGGCCTCCGCCACCGTGCAGGAGAACGGTACTTCCACGGTGGTCAACTACCAGCAGGCCGTGCACTGGCGTTCGGCGCTCGGCGACCTCGTACCGGAGGAAAACGTTCTCTACTACAGCATCATCCGCGCCCTCAGCCCGTCCCGTGTCGCGGGTGAAATCACCATGGTCCACGAGCCGCTGAACCAGGTGATGGAGCCGCGCGGTGCCTGGCAGTACATCCCCGGCCAGCGCCGTGTGCGTCGTGCGCCGACCGTGGCCTACGACAGCAGCGCCCGCTACAGCTACGGCCAGCTCACCAGCGATGGCGTGGGCGGTTTCAATGGCGCGCCCGATCGCTACGAGTGGAAGCTGCTAGGCAAGCAGGAGCGGCTGATTCCGTACAACAGCTACAGGCTGGCGAGCAAGTCGCTCAAGTACGCCGACATCCTCAAGCCGAACCACATCGACCCGAACCTGGTGCGCTATGAGAAGCACCGCGTCTGGGTGGTCGAGGCGACCCTGAAGGGTGATGCGCGGCATGTGTACGGCAAGCGCCGCTTCTACATCGACGAAGACATCTGGCAGATCGCCTCGTCCGAGATGTACGACAATCGCGGCGAGCTGTGGCGCATGTACGAGAACTACCCGATGCAGCTGGCGGATATCGAAGTGCCGTTCCCGGCCATGGACGCGACCTACGACCTGATTTCCGGGCGCTACACCACCAACTTCATGACCAACGAGTACCAGAAGAAGATGGTCTTCAACGAGCCTGGCATGAAGGCGGACTACAGCCCCTCGGCCCTGCGCCGCTGGGGCAAGTAGGGCCCGTCGCTCCTTTGGATTTTCATCGACGCCCGTTCCCTCGACGGCTTGATCCCCACCGCTGCCTCGGCAGCGGTTTTTTTGTCCTGGAGCAGCAGGACTGCGTCCTGCCCAGCGATTGAAATCGCCCCCACAGGGGACTGAGCTGAAGTTATGCCGAGCGTCACCCCTCGCCCTCCGGGAGAGGGGCCGGGGGTGAGGGTGTTGCCTGCTAGCTCGGTGCCTGGCCATTTCGCGAATGAATTCGCTCCCACAGGACTGCGCTGAAGGTGAGTTCGTAGGATGGGTGGAGCGGAGCGATACCCATCAACCCCGAAGGGGCCACTGCGTGGCCTTGGCGAATGAATTCGCCCCCACAGGACTGCGCCGAAGCTAATCGCCGCGTCACCCCTCGCCCTTCAGGGAGAGGGGCCGGGGGAGAGGGTGGTGCAGGCTAGCTCGATGTCAGGCCATTTCACCCTACAGAAAGTCCAGGAAACGCCTGAGACCACGAGTCGGCTGCTTGTCCTGGTGGATGGCGCGATAGAACACGCGTTTTAGCGGGCCGCTGGGGGAGGGCAGGGTGCACAGCTGTCCCAAGGCGAGCTCGCCACGCACCATGAGTCGGGAAACGCAGGCGATGCCTGCACCGGCAATCACACAACGCTTGATCGCCTCGCCGTCGGAAACCTCCAGCAGCTGGCGCGGGCTGCCCAGCCAGGGGCCGATCAGGTGTTCCAGCATGCTCCGGGTGCCCGAACCCGGCTCGCGCATGATCCAGCGTGTGCTCGCCAGCTCCTCGGCCGTTGGCGCCTTCAACCTGGACAACGGATGGCTCGGCGCCGCGATCAGCACCAGTTCGTCGTCCAGCCAGGGTCGTACGTCGATGTCCGGGTGCTGCACCGGTCCTTCCACGAATGCCACGTCCACCGTGAAGTTGCACAGGGACTCCACGATGCGTTCGGTGTTCTCCACCTTCAGTTCGAGGCGGCTGTCCGGCTCGGCCTCGAGAACGGCCGCCAGTTTCTCCGGCAGCAGGTAGCCGCCGATGGTGGTGCTGGCGCCAATGCGCAGATGGCAGGCGAGTTGCTGCTGGAAGAGCGATTCCACCTCCTGGGCGCCTTCGAGGGTCGCTTGCGCACGGGGGTACAGGCGACGCCCGTGCTCATTCAGCACCAGGCGCTTGCCGTGGCGATCGAACAGTCGCGTGCCCAGCTGATGCTCCAGGTCCTGCAAGGACATGCTGGCCGCCGATTGGGTGAGACTGAGTTCCTTGCTGGCGCGCGTGACGCTGCCGAGATCGGCGATGGCGATGAACGTGGCGAGTTGGCGGAGGGTGATGCGGCATTGCATATCAGCATTCCTGATATGACCAATAAGAATAGGTCGCTTCGTTTAGGTTATATGCCGCGGCAAGCTTGCGCTACCACAAGCGAGGTATCGCCATGCTAGTCCTGAGTCGCACTGAACGTTCGCCTTTCGTCCTCCTCGCCGGGGTCGGCGTCAGCTTCCTGCTGGCCGGCCTGGCGCTCTGGCTTTCCACGACTTCGGCCCTGCAGGGAATGGGCCTTGGCGCGCTGACCCTGGCCATGCTGCTGGGACTGCTGGCCGGCAACCTGTCTTCCGGACGCATCCACGACGCACTCGGCGCCGGCCTGCAATTCTGCAAGCAACCGGTCCTGCGTTTCGGCGTCGCGCTCTACGGCTTGCGCCTGACGGTCCAGCAGGTCCAGGCGTTGGGCGTACAGGCCTTCGTCATCGATGCCGTACTGATCCTCTCCACCATCACCCTGGCGATCTGGTTGGGCACACGGGTACTGCGCCTGGAGCGCGAGACCGCGATCCTGATCGGTGCCGGCCATGCCATCTGCGGGGCCGCCGCTGTGCTTGCCAGTGCCGGGATGGTGAAGGGGCGCAATGACCAGGTGGCCATAGCCATCGCCTGCGTGGTGCTCTTCGGCACCGTGGGCATGCTGCTCTACCCCTGGGTGTTCACCCTCGCGCCGACGCTGTTGGGAGACAGCCATGGCTTCGGCGTATTCACCGGGGCGACCCTGCATGAAGTGGCCCAGGTGGTCGCCGCCGGCCAGGCCATGGACCCGCAGGCAGCCGAAGCAGCCATCGTCGCCAAACTGATTCGCGTACTGCTGCTGGCGCCTTTCCTGTTGGGCCTGGGGGTCTGGCTGTCCCGCCGCAGCGCGCCGGGCCACGCGGTGGCTCCGGTCAAGGTGCCGCTGTTCGTCATCGGTTTCGTGGTCTGCATGCTGCTCAACTCCTGGCTGCCCTTGCCGCAGGACCTGCACCAAATGGCGGTCGGCGCGGATGACCTGCTGCTCGCCGCGGCCATGGGCGCGCTCGGTTTCAGTACCCGCCTCAGCGACCTGCGCAAGGCCGGACTCAAGCCGCTGTTGCTGGCCTTCGCCCTGACCGCGCAACTGATGATCGTCGGCGGTGTGCTGAGCCTGATCTGACCACGCGGCACCGAGCCCGGGGAATCCATGCGAAGGACGCGCGCACTTGAAGTAATGAGGTAGAAATCGTGACACGTCGTCTTTCCGTTCTGGCCGGTCGCATGCGCAAGCTGGATGGCGGCAGCATGTTCGGCAGCCTGCCGCGCCAGCATTGGGCGGAGTGGGCCGAGCCCGACCAGGACAACCAGATCGCCCTTGCCGCGCGTGTCCTGCTGGTGCAAGAGCCCGGGCGGAATGTGCTGATCATGGCTGGTAGCGAACCCTTGCTCGCGCCGGTTCCCAGGACCTGCCGCTGCCAGCCGCAGCCGCTGGGCCTGCTCGACAGCCTGGCGCAGCGGGGGCTGGACGAGGACGACATCGATACGGTGATCCTGTGCCATGTACAGGCGTTGCTGCCGCCTGATGTTCGTAGCGCCTTCCAGGCCGGGGACCCACCGCGGTTGCTGTTCCCCAGGGCGGCTTACGTTACCGGCGCGCGCCAATGGTCCCGTGCGCTGCGCCCGCATCCCCGCGACCGCATCTGGTTCGTGCCGCAAATCCTCGATCAGCTCGAATCGAGCGGTCGTCTGGAACTGGTCGAGGACTACGCCTGCGACGTGATGGGGGAGGGGTGGAAGTTCCATGTCAGCGACGGCTACACGCCGGGACAGCTCCTCCCGGAACTGGAGATGCCCGCCGGGCCGGTGGTGTTCGCGGGCGACCTCATTCCCGGTTTGCATTGGCTGGATCTGGACATGGCCAGCGCCTTCGACCGCAATCCCGAATGCCTGGTCGAAGAGAAGGAAAGTCTGCTGGACCACGTGGTGGCTGCGGGCGGCCGTCTGATGTTGGCGCGCGACCCGTCTGTCGCCCTGGCAAAAGTCGCCCGAGACCGCCAGTCACGTTACTGCACGTTCGATCACCATCGTTGCCTGGACCGGTGCGAGACCTGAGCGTCGGCCGCTTCCACGGGAACTGGCCCGATCAGCCCCGCAGCTCCTGCGTCTGCTCCAGCAACCAGTCGCGGAGTATCTGCATTTCCATCGACCCAGCCAGGTCGCGGCGGCAGACGAAGTAGTGCCGGCGGTCGTTGGCAAGCAAGGTCTCGCGGGTCGGTCGTACCAGCTTGCCGGCGTCGAGTTGTGGCTGGACGAGATGGCGCCAGGCGAGGCCGACACCCACTTCCTCCTGCACGGCGTCCAGCAGCATCGAGAAGTGGCTGAAGTCCATTGTCTCCTTGCTCATCGACGCGTCGACGCCGAACTGCTTGAACCAGAATGCCCAATCCACCGGTGCCCAGAGCCTGGCTTTCCAGTGGCTGGCGCTGAGGTTCAGCAGCGTGACGCTCATCAGCCCCTCCAGGGTGGTGATCTGCGGGTTCTGTGCGAGGAATCCCGGCGTGCAGACCGGGAATATCTCTTCGGAGAAGAGGTACTCGGCCACGTACTGCGGATGCTCTTCGAGACCCAGCGTCACTGCGGCGCCGAAGCGCTCCTGATAGTCCGGGTTGGCGTCGGAGCTGATCAGATGCAACTGAAGCTCAGGATGCTCGGCGCGCAGTTGCTTCAGCCGTGGCATCAGCCATAGCTGGGCGAAGGCGGTGGTGGTGATCAGCGCCAGGTAATCCAGGCTGTTGCGCCGCAGCAGTTCGCGAGACGTGGTCGCGATGTGCTGCAAGGCGGAAGAGGCCGCCAGGAACAGCGAGTGCCCTTCGCTGGTGAGTTCGACCTTGCGGTTGCCACGCAAGAACAGCTTCAAGCCGTAGAAGTCTTCCAGCGTCTGTATCTGGCGGCTGACCGCCGCCTGCGTCACGCAGAGCTCCTCCGCCGCCATCTTGAAACTGCCATGTCGGGCGGCCGCTTCGAAGGTTCGCAACGCGTTCAGCGGCGGAAGGAGCTGTCTTAGGTTTTTCATGGGCGCAGATGCCGGGCTGGATGCTTGAGGCAGTTAACCAAAGCGCAATCGAGAATGACAGATGCCCGCCAACTAACTCGCGGATTCCTCGGCAGTGATTCTCGTGATCGCTTAACAAAAAGCTAAGCGAAACCCGCGCAAAACTCGTTTGTCAGCGGTTTGCCGTCTATCGATGATCGACCCCGGATCAACCAGTAGATGGGAGCAAGCCATGCGGTTCGAAAACAAAGTTGTCGTGATAACCGGGGGTGCCGGCGGCGTCGGTCAGGCACTGGTGAAACTGTTCGCTGCAGAAGGCGCACGCGTGATGATCTCAGACCTGAATGCCGAAGGTTGCCAGGCGATGGTCGAGCAGGCTCGCCAGCTCGGTGCCGAGGCCGACTGCCTGGCAGGCAATCTCCGGGAGAAGGAGTACTGCGAAGCGGTCATCGCGCGGACGGTGGAGCGTTTCGGAGGCGTCGACATCCTGCTCAACAACGCCGGCATCATTCCTCGCGGCACGATCGAAGAGACCACCGACGACATGTGGTTCACCGCGATGGACGTCAACCTCAATGCGGTGTTCTTCCTCTGTCGCGCCGCGATCCCCCATATGAAACAGCGCGGAGGCGGCGCCATCGTCAACACCTCCTCGGTCTGGGGCACCTATCCGGGGCCTGGCCACGTCGCCTATTGCACCAGCAAGGGCGCGGTGGCGGCACTGTCGAAAAACCTGGGCCGCGACTGCGCGCCCCTGGGCATCCGCGTCAATGCCGTGTGCCCGCATGAAATCAACACGCCGATGATCCGCAGCGGCTTCGAGCGCCGTGGCCTGGACCCGGACAAGGCCATCGAGGAACTGAACAAGACCGTGCCGCTGGGGCGCATCGCCGAGCCGGAGGACATCGCCGATGTGATTGCCTTCCTGGCATCCGACCAGGCGCGCTACATCGCCGGCGAGACGGTGGAAGTCACCGGCGCCAAACCGGTTTCAGGCTGAGGAATTTCCATGATGTTGAACAACAAGGTGGCCGTCGTGACTGGCGGCGGACGTGGGATCGGTCGCGGGATTACCGAAAAACTGCTGCAAGCCGGTGCCCGGGTGCTGGTCGCGCAGCGCCAACCGCTGGAGGACAGCCTGGCTGCCAACCCGCAAGTGGCCTGGGTTGAGGTCGACCTGGCCGAGCGCACCGCGCCCTCGATCATTGCGCGGGCCGTCGAGGATCGATTCGGTGGCGCCGATATCCTGGTCAACAACGCCGGATTCATGTTCGAGCGCTCGCTCGACGAGATGGACGAAGACGACTGGGACCGGATGATGGCCGTCAACCTGCGCGCACCGGTCTTCCTGGCCAAGGCACTGTTGCCACAGTTGCGTGTGCGGGGCGGCAGCATCGTCAACATCGGCTCCATCGAGGGCATAGGCGCCAATCCCTGGCACACGGCCTACTGCGGTTCCAAGGCCGGCGTCCATGGCTTCACCCGCGCCATGGCCGTCGACCTGGGACGTGACGGCATTCGCTGTAATGCCATCGCCCCCGGGTGGATCAACTCGGACCTCAGCCACTCCTACATCGACGCCCAGCCCGACCCTGGGCAAGCTCGCGCCGGCCTGCTCAAGCTGCACCCGGTCGGGCGTACCGGGGAGCCCCAGGATGTGGGCAATGTCGTCGTCTTCCTGGCCAGCGAGGCGGCGGCTTTCATCACCGGCCAGGTGATCGTCGTCGACGGGGGACGAACCGCGAAGTTGCCGTTGCCGTTCTGAGTGGCTCTGAGCGGCGCGTTGTAAGGTCGGCGCCCTCCGAATTGCCTATGCGGCAGAGGGGGGCGCTTCAATGAATGGCGCGGTTTAGCGGGATTGCCGACTTCCGTGTCTCCATGAAGTCGTCAACCTGCCTTACCTTCATTCAACAAAGCTAACTTGTGCCTTTCCCTGGTACTACCCAAGCTGCTGATGCGGCCAACCCGCTCCAGCGTTCCAAGGGAAAAACCAAGTGAATCCTCGCGTGATCTGCCCATCCATGTCGTCACTTCTTGCCTTCGAAGCTTCTGCCCGGCATGGGAGTTTCACGCGTTCGGCCAGGGAGCTCTGTCTGACCCAGAGTGCTGTAAGCCGGCAGGTGCAGGTGCTGGAGGAATCCCTTGGGGTGGAGCTGTTCGAGCGGACGGGGCGGCAGATAGCCCTGACGCAGGCTGGCCAAAACTACGCGGCGGAGATAGCCACTGCTCTGTCCGGCATACGAAGGGCAACGGAGCGTGTGATGCAACAGGGCGGGGAGGCTCTGGTGCTGAATCTCGCCGTCCTTCCTGCATTCGGCTCCAAGTGGCTGTTGCCAAGGCTTCCACGCTTCTACGCGGTCAATCCATCCATCCAGATCCATATCCATTCCCGGGTGGGACCAGTGGATTTCGGGAGTGGTCTGGACGCCGCGATCGTGGTCGGAGATGGTTGCTGGCCAAGCGTCGCGGCCTACCAATTGTTCGAAGAAGAACTGGTGCCCGTTGTCAGTGGACGATTGGCATCCACGGCAGTATGGCGACGGCCTGCAGACTTGGCGTCACTCAAGCTCCTGCAGGTGGCGGCAAGGCCGGATCTATGGCGATCCTGGTTCCAGGCACAGGGACTTGGCACGGAGTCCCTGGCGCTGGGCCCGAAGTTCGAGCTGACTGCCCATCTGCTTCAGGCGGTTTGTGCCGGTTTGGGCGCAGGGCTGGTACCGCGCTTTCTGGTCGAGGACGAGTTGGCCAGCGGGGTGCTGACTGTCCCGGTCGACGGGGTGTCGCTGCGTGGTACCAGTTACTACCTGGTCGCCCCCTGTCCGAAGGTCATGAACGAAGCTTTCATCGCATTCCGGCAATGGCTGCTCGACGAACTGTAGGCGCTCGACCTGACTAGAGGCGGGCACGAGGGTCGCGTTTCGCAAGTCGGGCCAACAGGAATTCGACTTCAAATACCGCCTGTTCCGACAAGGGTGCGAAGGGTCGCCGCTGGCGATCGCTTTGCAGCAGTCCACGGCGCATCAGCACGTACTTGCGCACTGCAAGTCCAACTCCAGGCTGTTGTTCGTAACGCAACAACGGAAGGTGGGCATCGAACAAGTCGAGGGCCTGCTCGACTCGGCCTGCGCGAACTTCCGTGACCATTTCGCAAAGCATGTCCGGGAAGCAATAGCCGGTATTTGCCCCATCCGCACCGCGCTGAAGTTCCTGATCCAGGAAGAGGCCGTTGTTGCCGCAGAGAATGGATATGCGGCGCATGCTGCCCTCGTTTTCGAAGCGCCGCAGCGCGCTGATCTTCTCCAGCCCTGGCCAGTCCTCATGCTTGAGCATTACGCAGGACTCGAGCTCGTTGACGATGCGGCGGATCACGGTGGGCGACATCTGTACCGAGAAGGTCAGTGGATAGTCCTGCAGGACAAAGGGCACGTCACTGCCGATGGCCTCAACGGCCTGGCTGTAGTACGAGAAAATCTGTTCGTCGGTTCTCAGCGTGTTGGGTGGGGCGATCATGACGCCGGCGGCGCCACGATCCATGACTTCACTCGTGAGTGCGCGCATCGCCGCGAATCCCGGCGCCGTCACCCCTACCACGACCGGCAGGTTGCCTGCCCCGCGAATCATCCTGGTGGCGACTTCCAGTGACTCGGCATATTCGAGTTTCGAAGCCTCACCTAGCTGACCCAGCACGGTAAGGCCGCTGGCGCCGGATGCCAGGTAGAAGTCCAGTAGTCGGTCGATGGAGTTTCCATCGATGGCGCCATTCTCCAGAAATGGAGTCGGCGCTATGGGGAAAACACCGTTGGTGTGGCAAGTCAGGCGCATTTGAATTTCCTCAGGAGCGGTTGCCAGGTGATGCCAGGGTAGGCGTCGTATGGCTACCGCCAAAGCGGAGAAAACTCATGCATGACATTCCATTCTCGAAGGCATCCGGTAGCGACTCCCGCAACTCGCCGCAGGACGTTCAGAACGCGCAGGAGCCCTTGTGCGCTGGGCTTTAAGACCTGTTCATGGCGTTTACAGATGGCCAAAAAAAGTGACTTGTTGGTGCCGTGTCCGAGGGGCATTGTGATTTCACGGCAAGCGCTTCTGTTATCCGGATTTACCGAATGACGAGAGCGTTGCCGGGGAGAAGACCAGGAAGGAACCTGGCGAGCACCCCAAGTGCCCGCGACCAATCAATGCTGCCCAATCCATCAACAACAATTCCATTGAGGGCGTTTGAGAATGAAGAAACGAAATTCTGTCCGGATGATCGCTTGTGTCATGGCATCGCTGGGTGTTGTCTCTGCATCGGTTCAGGCCGCTGTTCCCGAAGTGGCCGAGCCCGTGAAAATCTCATTCATCAATTCCTCGGATTCGGACTTCATTGCTGCTGTGTATGGCCAGGCGCTCAAGCAGGCTGGCTACGAGGTCAAGTACGTCACCGTGGATTCCGCAGCCCAGTACACCGCGGTCCAGACCGGCGATATCGACGCAACGCTGGGCGCGTGGCAGACAACGGGTGTCGAGATGACCAAGGCCGCACTGGCCTCCGGCAAAGTCACCAATTACGGTCCGACCGGAGTGAAAGTCACCGAGGGCTGGTGGTTCCCCGAGTACCTGACGCAGTCCTGCCCAGGCTTGCCTTCGTGGGAAGCGCTGAAACAGCCCAAGTGTGTAGAGGCGCTCGCAACGGCGGGCACGGCACCCAAGGGGCGATTCGTCGATGCGCCGGCCGATTGGGGTTCCCGCTCGGATGAGCGGATCGGTCAGTTCGGCTTGCCGTTGACCCTGGTGAACTCCGGCTCCCCGGCTGCCCTTCTTGCGACCTTCCAGGGTGCCATCGACCGCAAGCAACCGATTCTCGGGTGGATGTACACACCTAACTGGTTCACCGAGAAGCACCCGGGTTCGTTCGTGCAGTTTCCGGACTCCCGTCTGGAGGTCGATGTGCTGAAGCTGGGCAACAAGGGCGCCTTCGCGCGCATTCCAGTCGCAGAAAAGATCCTGCGCAATCTTTCGCTGGACAAGGAAGCCGTCGCCAGCGCGATGGACCAGATCGACAACGAAGGAAGTTCCCCCGAGGAGGAGGCCGACACCTGGATCTCTGCTCATCAAGACCAGGTGCAAGGCTGGGCGAAATAGCGATTTGCCGTTCTACGGCTCTGCCAGAGGCGGACGCCGAACCGGTGAGTATCGAATTTCGTGGGAGTAATGATTGTGTCGACCTCTGTACTGAACAACGAGTCACTTGCACTGAAGGCCGTCGATGTCTGGAAGGTTTTCGGCAGCGACTGCGAGACGTACCTGAAGAACGAAAACCAGCCGCGTGATGCGGAAACCCTCGACAAGCTGGGTTTCATTACCGGCGTGCGCGAGGCCAGTTTCGACGTCCGGGAGGGTGAGATTTTCATCCTGATGGGGCTGTCGGGATCGGGCAAATCCACGCTGCTTCGCTGCCTCACCGGGTTGTATCCGCTCAGTTGTGGCGAGGTGATGATTGCCGACCAGTCGCTGGCTTCCGCGACCAGCCAGCAATTGCGTGATATCCGCCGGCGCAAGATCAGCATGGTCTTCCAGAACTTCGGCCTGCTGCCGCACCTGAGCGTCCTGGAGAACATCGCATTTCCGCTGCGAATGAACGGAACGCCCCGCGAGCAACGGCTGCAGGAGGCCCGGCGAGTCCTTGAACTGGTCGGTCTGGGTGGCCGCGAGTCTTTCTATCCGCACGAACTGTCGGGCGGACAGCAGCAGCGCGTCGGCATCGCCAGGAGTCTGGTGACCGACCCTGCCATCTGGTTCCTCGATGAACCCTTCTCCGCCCTGGACCCATTGATTCGCAAGGAGATGCAGAACGAGTTCATTCGCCTGCAATCGACCCTGCGCAAGACGATCGTCTTCGTCACCCACGACTTTGACGAGGCTGTCCGTCTGGGTGATCGGATCGCGATCATGCAGCACGGGGAGATCCTGCAGATCGGCACTGCCGAAGACCTGGTGTTGAGGCCAGCCAATGACTATGTAAGGGCGTTCGTACAGGACATCCCGCGGGAGAAAGTCGTTTCCCTGCGGGCCCTGCTGGAGCCGGTTTCCGGTGATATGGACAACGAGTCGCCACTCAGCCTGGACCTCAAGATCGGCCAGGCCGCCCAACGCCTGATCGAGTCTGACCGTCCCATCGCCGTGGTGGACGCCAGCGGCCAGGTTATCGGCCAGGTATCCCGAGCTTCCTACTCGAAGTGGTTGAAGAAATGACGAGTCGTGCCATGACCAATCAGCTCGCGGAGCAGGCTTCCCCGCAAAACAGTGTATCGGCGAGCCAGGGACGCCATGTCAGACGACTGCGCACCCTGGTGATCGTCGGCATGTCGGCGATAGTCCTCAGCTTGCTGATGATGCTCAATCAGCTCGAATGGGCGCGGGTTTTTCCTGAAGGCTGGACCGTGGATGCCGGCGGCTATGTCACGCGCTTTCTCGGCGTGGTAACCGGTCTCAGCATCGGTCCCTGGTCCATCGTCGAAATTTCCCGGGCCATCGCATCCGTGCTGTCGTTTCCGGAGCAGATTCTCTCGGGCCTGTTGGCGGAAGGCTTCAGGTTCAGCGCGTTTGGTAGCGATCCTGTCCGTATCCCCGCTATTCCGTGGTTCTCCGTAACGCTGGTGTTCCTGATTGCCAGCCTGCGCTTCGGCGGCCCGCGCCTGGCGCTGCTGGTAGGCGTCTGCCTGGTGTACTTCCTGTTCACCGGTCTTTGGGAATCGGCGTTACGTACCCTGGTGACAGTCATGGTGGCGATCCCCATCGGCTGCGGAGTCGGTCTGTTGCTCGGGATCCTGGCCTACCGGCACCCAACGGCGGAAGCGATCCTGGAACCCATCTACGACACCATGCAGACACTGCCGATCTTCTCCTACCTGGTGCTGATCGTGGTGTTCTTCGGCTTCGGCCCAGTGGCGGGTCTCGTCGCCCTGGTGGTGTATGCGATGCCGCCCATGGCCCGGGTCACGACCTTTGCGCTGCGTCGCACCCCGCGCTCGATCATCGAACTGGCGGAAATCACGGGTTGCACGCCGCGCCAGCGCTGCTGGAACGTGCAGGTGCCTGCAGCCAGGGCGACGCTGCTGACCGGCCTGAACCAGGTCATCATGCTGACGTTCTCCACCGTGATTATCTGCGCGATCATCGGCGGCGAGGGCCTGGGTGCCGAGGTGCTCAAGGGGCTGAAATCCATGCGCCTGGGAGGCGCCCTGGTAGCGGGAGTGGCGATCACCTTGATGGCCATCGCCATCGATCGTGCCTGCCGTGTCTGGGTCATGCGCCGCCCGGAACAGATACACGGGCGGGGAGGCATGCCGACGCTTGCGCTGTGCCTGGGCATTCTGCTGCTGGGCGTCGCCGTTGCATGGCTCTTTCCTCAGGCTGCCCAGTTCCCCAGCGCGTTGGAGTTCCAGCCCGGCAAATTCCTCAACCAGCAGCTACGCATTTTCAACCTGGCTTACCAGTCGGAGTTGTCGACGTTCCGCGACGGGATGATCTCGTGGCTCCTGCGTCCCGCTCGTGAGCTCTTCGCCTCGTTCGGTTGGCTCGCCAGCATCCTTGGAATGGCTGGAATAGCGCTGGCGGTCGGCGGCCGCAAGCTGGCCGTGATGGTTGTGATCCTGCTCGGTGTGGTTGCTCTGTTCGGTCTCTGGCCCAAGGCGATGCTGTCGCTTTACCTGGTGATGGTTTCGACGCTGACCGCCATCGTCCTGGGTATCCCGCTCGGCATAGTTGCCGGACGCAATCGCAAGGCGCATGCGGTCCTGGAAGTCTTCGCGGACACGCTGCAGACGCTCCCCGCCTTCGTTTATCTGATCCCGGTCGTCGTGCTCTTCGAGGTGGGTGATTTCGCCGCGTTCGTCGCCATCGTCCTGTTCGGCCTGGCACCGGTCAGTCGTTACATCGCCGCGAGCCTCCAGCAGGTGGGGGGAGAGTACAAGGAAGTCGCCCGCATGAACGGTTGCACGCCATTGCAGGAGTTCTTCCATGTGCAACTTCCGCTGGCTTTCCCGCAGATGCTGCTCGGAATCAACCAGACCATCATGCTGTCGTTCGGGATGCTGATCGTGGTAGCCCTGGTAGGTGCCCAGGGGCTCGAGGCGGAAACACTTTCGGCCATTGGCCGCGTACAACCGGGGCAGGGCCTGATCGCCGGCCTGGGGATCGCAGCACTGGCCATCTCGGTGGATCGCACCGTGCGTGCCGCCGTCAACAAGCTAACACCCGGCGAGAAACGGGTTTCGGGGAAGAAAGCATGAGTCGCTCCAATCAATACGACTACATCATCATCGGTGCAGGTTCGGCAGGCTGTGCCCTGGCGGGCCGTCTCTCGGAAGACCCAGCGGTCTCGGTGCTGCTGCTCGAAGCAGGTCCGAAGGATTGGGACCCGCGATTCTCCTTTCCCCTCGGCGAGGCCGTGACCGTTGGTAGCCGCTACGACTGGGCCTTCAAGTCGGAGCCGGAGCCTGAACTCAAGGGGCAACGTTTCGACCTGCCCCGCGGCCGGGTGCTGGGAGGCAGCTCTTCGATCAACGGCAAGCTCTACGTCCGAGGCAACGCCCAGGACTACGACGAGTGGGAGGCGTTGGGAAATCCGGGCTGGGGATTCGACTCCGTGCTGCCATGCTTCATGCGTTCCGAGCGCTGGGAGTCGGGGCCGAGTCCACTTCGCGGCACCCAGGGGTCGCTGGAGACTTCATTCGGCCACTACCAGCACAGCGTCTACCAGGCGTTCATCGATGCTGGTACCAGCATGGGGTTTGTCTTCAATCCGGATTACAACGGGCCCAGCCAGGAGGGTTTCGCCTGGTCGCAGTTCACCCACACACACGAGTCGGTAGCTCGTTGCTCATCCGCGCGCGCCTATCTGCGTCCAGCCCGTGAGCGCCCCAACCTGACTGTCATGACGGGCGCGCTTGTGCGCCAGTTGCTGCTTGCCGGTGGCCGTTGCGAGGGTGCCCTGGTCCGTCACAAAGGCAGGGATGTGGCCTTCCATGCGCGACTGGACACGGTGCTTTGCGCCGGTGCCTACCAGTCTCCGCAATTGCTCATGCTCTCCGGGATCGGCGATCCGGCGATGCTTGCCGAGCACGGCATCACTACCCGGCATGCACTGCCTGGAGTCGGGCGCAATCTCCAGGATCATTTCGGCTCCACCATCCAGTTCGAAAGCAGGACGGACGATACCTACTACCGCCTGATGAATCCGGTCAATGCCGTTTCGGCTCTGCTGCAGTATGTCGTCCGCCGCGAGGGGCCCTTCTCTGTTTTCCCGATGAACGCGCTCGCCTTCGTCAAGACGTTGCCGGAGCTTTCCCGCCCGGACGTGCAGTTCCTGATGTTCCCCAGTGCGGTCAATCCCAACAGTGCGAACGATCCATGGCCGCGCCGCCATGCGCTGGCGATCCAATGGGCGGTCTGCCGTCCTGCGAGCCGTGGGGAGGTCACACTCAATTCCGCCAATCCGATGGACCCGCCGAGGATCATCCATCGCTTCCTCTCCGACGAGCGCGACAAGGCCGTGAATCGTCGCGCGTTCCGGCTGGCCCGCGCGCTCTTCAACCAGGGGCCGCTCAAGGCCCTGGTGGGCGAGGAGCTCGAGGAAAGCCGCAATTGCACCACCGACACCCAGATCGATGAGTACATGAGCTACCTCTCCGGCAGCCATTACCACCCGGTCGGTACCTGCAAGATGGGCAGTGACGATATGGCGGTGGTTGACGCCAGGTTGCGGGTCCATGGGGTGTCGGGGCTGCGAGTCGTCGACGCGTCAATCATGCCGACCATCGTCGGCGGCAACACCAATGCGCCCTCGATCATGATCGGCGAGCGCGCTGCGGAGCTCATTGTCGAAGAGCGCAAAAAAGGCCTGAAGATTCCGGCCTGAGGCTCTACGACAGCTACCCACCAGCTGACTTGAGAAAGCAACAATGCAGAACCTCAATTTCATTAACGGGCTCTGGTGCCAGAGCCTGTCCGGCGAGACTTTGCCGGTAATCGACCCAGCTACTGGCGAGATCTTCGACGAAATCCCGCGTAGCGGTGCAGAAGAAGTCGACGCCGCCGTAGAAGCCGCCCATGCGGCCCTGCGGGCCGGATGGCTCCGCACCAGCGGTGCGTATCGGGCTGGCCTGCTGCGTGCCATTGCCAGCGGTATCCAGTCGCAGGCCGACGCATTGGCGGAGCTGGAAGTGCGCGATTGTGGAAAGACCATTACCGAGGCGCGCTACGACATGGGCGATGCCGTGGCCTGCTTCGAGTATTACGCGACACTTGCCGAGGGTCTCGATGGTCAACAGGGCACGCCGGTCCAGGTGTCCGATCCGCGCTTCGACGTGAAGCTGCGCCATGAACCGGCAGGCGTCGTGGGGCTCATCGTTCCTTGGAACTTCCCTCTGGTCAACGCGGCCTGGAAAGTGGCACCGGCCCTGGCGGCTGGCTGCGCAGTGGTGCTGAAACCTTCCGAATTGGCGTCCCTGACCACCCTGCGCCTGGCGCGCATCGCCGAGGGGGCGGGGCTGCCGGCTGGCGTTCTTAACGTAGTCTGCGGGCTTGGCAGCGAATGCGGAGCCGCCGTGGCGGCTCACCCCGGGATCGCCAAGGTGTCCTTCACTGGTGGCACGGAGTCAGGTCGCAAGGTCATGCAGGCGCGTGCCAATCTTGTCGGTGACCTGGCACTGGAGCTGGGTGGCAAGTCGGCCATGATCGTCTTCGACGATATCGACCTCGACCACGCCATCGAATGGATCCTCATGGGCTCCATGTACAACCAGGGACAGGTCTGCGCTGCCACCAGCCGCGTGCTTGTGCAGGACACGATCTTCGACGCGCTGGTGGAGAAGCTGCAGCGCGCCGCGAGTGGCCTGCGCGTTGGCCCCGGTTTGGAGGCGTCGACCCAGGTGGGGCCGCTGATCAGCGTCGCACAGCGCGACCGTGTTGCTCGCCTGGTCCGACAGGGTGTGGCTCAGGGGGCGCGACTGCTTTGCGGTGGTGATGTTCCTGCGAACCTGGAAACGGGCTACTTCTACTCACCGACGGTTGTGCTCGATGTTGCCCGCGACAATGTGTTGTGGCGGGAGGAAGTCTTCGGCCCGGTGCTCTGCGTGTCCAGGTTCAGCAATGAGGATCAGGCAATCGAGCTTGCCAACGACAGCCAGTACGGACTGGCGGCGGCGGTGCTGTCCAATGATGCTGAACGCCGGGAAAGGGTCGCACGGCAATTGGTGGCAGGTATCGTCTGGGCCAACTGCTCGGGCCCAGCGTTCATCCAGGCGCCTTGGGGTGGTGTGAAGCAGAGTGGTTTCCGGCGGGGGTTGGGGCAGTGGGGCATGCATGAGTTCCTCGAGCTCAAGCAGATCACCACCTACAACAGTCCGGATGCCTGGGGGCACTTCAACGCCTCCTGATCCACCAAGCCCGATTCGATTTCCACGTTTCTGCCGCCGCGCCTTACCCAGGTGCGGTGGCAGTTTTTTTATGCGCACACGGCTGTCTCCAGGCCGCACCGTTACTGGCCTCGCTGTGCTGTAAACCCAGCTTACAGGTACGCAAATTTAATCAATTGAGCCGCAGCCTCGGAGACCTTTAACTGACTCCAATGGTCGGCAGCGGGCATTAACCAACGCCCTCGCCATACCGATCAACACGCGACTCGATGCGTTTCTCCGCAAGGACGAGCAATCGACAGCCACTGACCTGGAGATAAGGTTTCATGAGCAATATCGACAACACCCTGCTTCTCGATCTATCCCGCCGACTGATTCAGCTGGTCACGTTCGATCCGCCGGGTAACGAGTTGCCGGCGGCCCAGCTGGTTGCCTCTGTGCTGTCCGATTTCGGCATCGAGAGCGAGTTGCAGTCCATCGGCGAGAACCGCGCGAATGTCGTGGCCCGCATCAAGGGGAATGGCAATCGTCCGGCGCTGATCTTCTCTGCGCATCTGGACACCATCAGCGTCATCGAATCCGAATGGAGCGTGCCGCCCTTCGGCGCCGTCGTGAAGGATGGCCGTCTCTATGGTCGCGGTTCCACTGACATGAAAGCCGCGCTGGCCGCAATGGTGGTCGCGGGCATCGCCATGCAGCAGCGCAAGGACGAGCTCCAGGGTGACCTGATCCTGGCCTTCAGTGCGGCGGAGAACTCCAGTTGCCTGGGTGCCAAGCACCTGGTGGAGAGCGGAGCGCTCACGGGAGCGGGTGCGCTGCTGGTGAGCGAGCCGACTTCCCTTGATGTTTTCACGGCCGAGAAAGGCGCGCTCTGGATCAAGGCCACGGCGAAGGGCGAGTACGGGCACAACGCGTTTTCTGCGGATCGGACGGGTGATCGCGGCAGCGCAATCCTGCGGATGGCGGAGTTTCTCTGCCGCGTTCGCGACCTGGAGATCCAGTCCGCGGTGCATCCGATGCTGGGGTCGCCGACGGTGAACGTCGGTTTGATCGAGGGCGGCATTTCCTGGCCGCTGATTGCGCCCGAGTGCACCGCATCCATCGATATCCGCACCATTCCCGGCCTCACCGCCGAGGATGTCCTCGGGCAGTTCCAGGCGATCGCCGGACCGCATGTGACCCTGGAAGTGGTCGACGAGAAGCCGCCGATCGATACGCCGCTGGATCACCCCTTCGTCTCGTTGTGCGTCTCGTCGGTCACCGGTGAGCGTGGCGTCGAGCCCGTGGTTACCGGTGTTTCCTATTATTCCGATGCTGCGGTGATAGCGCCGGCCCTCGATGTGCCCATGGTGATCATTGGTCCAGGAGAAGTGGGCAAAAGCGGGTCGGTGGACGAGTACGTCGAAATCACCAAGCTCGAAGCGTCCGCGCACATCTTCGCGGATATCGCGTTGCGTTACCTGGCATGACGGACCGAATCATGACTGAGACCAGACCCAAGCTTCCGGCCGCATTCGAGCGGGCCATGGATGCGCTGGATTCGCAAACGGTGGACGGCACCTGCAAGGGGCTCCCACCCACCCTGGCACCGATTCAGTTTCGCGAGATCGGTCGCCAGGGCTGGAACTTGCTGCGCCAGGACCTGGCGTTTCCCGTTGCGGTACTGAAGGCGTCTGCGCTGGAAAACAACCGCACCTGGATGAAGGCATTCCTCGACCTGACCGGCGCGAGGCTCGCTCCGCACGTGAAGACCACCATGTCCCCCCAGCTCTTTCGGACGCAACTGGAGGACGGCGCCTGGGCGTTGACCGCTGCCACCGCGAACCAGGTGGCAGTCCTTCGGAAGTTCGGGGTAACCCGCATCCTGATTGCCAATCAGGTCGTCGGCCGGCAGAACGTGGCCTTGCTGTTCGATGAACTGGAACGTGTCGACGGCGCCGAGTTGCTGGTGATCGTCGACTCGGATTCTTCCCTTGATGCGTTGTTGGAAGGCGCGCAGGGCAGGGTCTTGCAGCGTCGTCTCGGCGTGCTGCTGGAGGTCGGGGCGCCGGGCGGACGCACGGGCCTGCGGGATGCCGCGCAAGCGCGGCAGCTCGCACAACGCATCTTCGCCAGCGAGGTTCTCGAACTCCGGGGGCTTGAATCATACGAAAGTGTCTTTCCCGGCGTGCCGGAGGAGGAGAAGCTTCCGCGCATCGAGGGAATGCTTGAAGTCATGCTGGGGCTCGCCAGCGATTGCCTCGCCGCTGGCTGGTTCGCGCCGGGCGAGGTCGTGCTCTCCAGTGGTGGCTCCGAGTACTTCGACATCGTCGTGAAGCGGCTCAGGGAGTGGCGGGCACCACAAGGGCAGGTGGTGGTGATCCGCAGCGGTTGCTACCTGGCCCATGACCACCTGGCCTACGCCCGAGCCTTCGAACGTCTCATCGCACGTGATCCCGCCCTGGGGGGTATCGCCCCGCACCTGGCGGGCGCCTTGGAGGTCTGGGGCATCGTGCAGTCTCGCCCGGAGCCCAATACCTTCATCGTCACCGTGGGCAAGCGGGATATCAGTTTCGACTTCGAACTGCCGGTGGCACGCCTGCATTACCGGCAGGGGCAGGGCAACTTGCCTCAGCCCCTGGGTGAGGACTATCGGGTGACGCGGCTCAATGACCAGCATGCGTTCGTGCAGTGCGATTCACAGTCCGATGTGAGGGTCGGCGACCTGATCGGTTTTGGCATCTCCCACCCCTGTACCACCTTCGACAAATGGCAACTGATTCCCGTAGTGGATGACGACTACAGCGTCCGCTCGGCCATACGTACCTACTTCTGAAGACGGACCACCATGACAGCCCTAATCAACAAGATCGAAATTCCGGCGCCTGATGGTCCGGCCTATGGCGAACGACTCCGGGTCGGCCTGATCGCCCTTTCAGCTGATGTGGCCATCGAGCGTGATTTTCATCGGATGGCCTCCACTGACGATGTGGCGGTGTTTACCACGCGGATACGCCTGCGTGAGCCGAACTCGGAGGAAACCTTCCGTGAGCTGGAGCGCGATCTGCCCAATATCGCCCGCCTCATCCTGCCTCGTTCCCGGCTAGATGTGGCGGTATTCGGTTGCACAGCGGCATCGATGCTGATCGGTACGCGAGAAGTGGAAGCTGCTGTACAGCTCGGTCGGGAAGGCATCCCGGTGACGAACCCGGCGATTGCAGTGGTCGAGGCCCTGCGCGCCATAGGTGCGAAACGCATTGCCATGCTGACTCCCTACACGGTGTCGGTAACCGAGTCGGCCGTGGAGTTCATCGAATCCAATGGCTTCGAGGTGCACAGTGCCGCCTGCCTCGGTGTCGACGTGGACGACACCCACGCCCGGATCAGCGAGGAGGTGTTGTTGCAGCAGGCTCTGGCGCTCGACTGGCAGGACGTGGATGCGATTTTCCTGTCCTGCACGGCAATCCGCTCGCTGAATGTCATCGACAGGCTCGAGCAGGAAACGGGCAAGTTCGTGATTTCAAGTAACCAGGCAGCCTTCTGGCATGCGCTGCGCCTTGGCAAGGTCGCAGCGTCGATAAAGGGGTTTGGCCGGTTGTTCGACTTCTAAGGGAAAGGCTCCCTCCTTGCGAGGGAGCCGTGATGCTCAGCTGCGAGCCGGCTTGCTTCCGCCGCGCTTCACTTCCTTGAGCAGCCAGTCGCGGAACGTCAGGACGGTGTTGCTGGGTACCTTGCGGTGCAGCAGCAGGTAGTTGCCGTCGCATTTGACCCCGATGTCGGACAGCACCACCAGGTTGTTCTGGGCGATGTCTTCACGTACCAGCTCCACCGGACACAGGGCCACGCCGTGGCCCGCGATGGCAGCAGTACTCATGAGATTGAAATCTTCATAGATGATGCCTGCCAGCGGTGCAGTGAGTTTCACTCCGGCCGACTCGAACCAGGAGGCCCAGACGGCGCGATCGTTGTCATGCAGCAGAGGCACCTGGGCCAGTTTCTCCGGCGTCGAGAGGTCGCCATAACGGGCGAGGAAGGACGGACTGCAGAGTGGGCGGGATTCGCCCGAGAAGAGTTCGACACCAACTTCGTTCGCAGCGGCTGGATGTTCCTGATAACGAATGACGACATCGCAATCACTACGCATTTCGAATATTTCATGGGGTGCATAAATAACCCTGATATCGATATCCGGATGCGCTGCCATGAACTTCGGAAGTCTGGGTATCAGCCAGCGTGAAGCGAAAGATGCCACCGAGGCTACGGCGAGAGACTTTCCTTTCTTGGAGCGGATGACTTCGTCGCAGAAGTTCTCAATCTGCTGGAAGGAATCTGTCAATAGATTTGAGAGCTGCTCGCCGATCGGCGTGGGAATGATCCCGCGTCCGACGCGTTGCACCATCTGCACACCAAAATGATCTTCCAGCTGCTTGATCTGATGGCTGATCGCGGGGTGCGTGACATTCAGCTCTGCTGCGGCCTTGGTGACGCTGCGCAAGCGGGCCGCAGCTTCGAAGGCACGAAGGCTGGCAAGCGGAGGAATGCTGGGCATTGGGGGGCTCCCTGATCACGTCGCTGAAGCGTTAGTTTGATTTACAGGTTATCCAAAAAGAGTGACTTGTATCAAGTCGTAAGTTGCCTGAATCTTGAGTTGAAAGTTGATTATTTCTAGTTGCTGTTTTTGGCTTTATTAATTGTTTTCGTAATTTAAGAGATTTAATCATGAGCGATGCAAGCTGCATCTATGAGCGTATTGCTGCTGCTGGAATAAAGTTGAATCCGCCGGGGAAGCCTGTTGCCGCTTATGTTCCCTTTGTCGAGTCGGGGAAGTTGCTGTTCCTGTCCGGTCATATTGCCAAACAGGCAGGGCAACCCTGGGTAGGGCAGCTCGGCAGGGACATGGATACGGCGACTGGCGTTGGTGCCGCTCGCGCCATTGCCGTCGATGTGCTTGGCACGCTGCAGGCGGCGACAGGCGATCTGAATCGCATCGCCCGCATCCTCAAGGTGCTCTGCCTGGTCAACAGCAGCGCGGAGTACCGCGAGCACCACATTGTCGCCAACGGTTTCTCGGAAACGCTGGAGGAGATCTTCGGTGATGCCGGCAAGCACGCTCGAAGCGCCTTTGGTGTTGCGCAGATTCCCAGCGGCGCCTGTGTCGAGGTGGAGTTGATTGCGGAACTGCGCTGAGCCAGTGCAGCGCTTCGGTTATCCCTTAGAGCCGTATTCGAGGAATCCATGGTTACTTTGGCAGATACATCCATTGCTCTCGCCCGGGGCGAGGTCACCTCTGTGGAACTGGTGCGGGTCGCGCTGGAGCGGGCAAAGTCGAGCACGCACGTTTTTACCGAACTCTTCGTCGATGAGGCGCTTGAGCAGGCCGTGGCATCCGATGCGCGTCGCGCATGCGGGCAACAACTCAGCCCACTGGACGGGATTCCTCTCGCCATCAAGGACCTCTTCGATATCTGCGGAAGCAAAACCCTGGCTGGGTCGCTGACACGTCTGGATGTTGCACCCGCGAATTCCGATGCTGCCGTGGTCGCTGCGCTGAGGGCGAAGGGCATGATCGCCCTGGGCAAGACCAACCTGAGCGAGTTGGCGTTCTCAGGGCTGGGACTCAACCCTCACTTCGGAACGCCTACGCCGGATTTCCCTGGCCTGGGGCGAAGGGCTCCGGGAGGATCCTCAGCCGGATCGGCTGTCGCGGTACAGCGCGGAATAGTTACGGCGGCCCTGGGAAGCGATACCGGCGGTTCAATAAGGGTGCCGGCCGCCTTCAACGGTCTGGTGGGGTTCAAGAGTTCCCCTGAACGATACGCGATGGCCGGTGTCCATCCGCTCGCGCACAGCCTGGACAGCCTCGGCCCGATTGCCCAAAGCGTCCGTGATTGTGTGTTGATCGATGCGGCGATGCGGGGCCTCCCCGAGCCGACCCTGAAAGCCTCGACACTGACTCAAGTCCGGTTTGTCGTCGATACGGGAATTCTGGCTGACAGGGGATTGCAGCCATCCGTGCGTGACAACCTGCTCCGGGTCATGGCATGCCTGGAAAGGCGAGGGGCCGTCGTCGAACAGCGGCACCTCAATACGCTCGAGGAAGTGCGCCAGTTGATTCCCAGAGATGGCTGGTTGGGCGCAATCGAGGGGTGGGCCTTGCTCAAGGATGTGGTTCAGGGAGAACGAGGCGCATCCATTGACCGCCGCGTGAGCAGCCGTCTGCGGAGTGCCGGAGATATTCCGGAAGCACGGGTGGCGAGCATCCGTGCAGCCCGGCAGCGATTGATTCACGCCATTTCCGAAGAGCTTGGCGATGCGATTCTGGTAATGCCGACCGTCAGGCATGTCGCACCTCCCCTGGCCCCCCTGGAAGAGGACGACAGCCTGTTTGCAGCCACGAACATGGCAACGCTTTCCCTGACCATGATCGGAAGCTTCCTGAACATGCCGGGGCTGGCGGTACCCTCCGGCCGCGATCCCCAGGGATTACCGACATCCGTGCTGTTTTCCGCGCTTCACGGAGATGACGACAAGGTGCTCTGCGCTGGCCTTGCCGTGGAGGAGGCCCTGGCAGCGCGTCCCGATTAACTCTGATTGTTGAACAAGCCGGGGAGCAAGGCTTTCCGGCCACGGGTTCGGCTGCCTGAAGTTCGGGTAGCCGCTATGCACCGATACCTAGGGCTCTCCTTTGGAGCCCGGTCTGAAAAGAGGACAAAGCATGGATCTTCAATTGAAAGGCAGGACCGCGCTGGTGCTGGGTGGTGGTGGGGGACTGGGTGGCGCCATTGCCCGCACGCTGGCTGCGGAAGGGGCGAATCTGGTCGTGGCCGACATCGATCTGCAGGCCGCCCAATCGACCCTGGATGGGGTCATTTCCGCGGGTGGCCAGGGTATGGCACTGGCCTGGGATCTGGGGGACATCGCTCAGTTGGAGGCCAATGTCGGGGCGATCGAAGCCCGCTTCGGGGGCGTCGATATCCTGGTGAACAATACCGGTGGCCCGCCGCCGACGCCGGTGTCCGGTCAGGATCCGGCGCTCTGGCAGAAGCAGTTCCAGTCCATGGTGCTTTCGGTGATCGCCATCACCGATCGGCTGTTGCCGGGCATGCGCGACCGGAAGTGGGGGCGAATCATCACCAGCACTTCATCCGGTGTCGTATCGCCGATTCCCAACCTGGGCATTTCCAATACCTTGCGCCTGTCGCTGGTGGGCTGGTCGAAGACCCTCGCCCGCGAGGTTGCCCGCGATGGCATCACCAGCAACATCATCCTTCCCGGGCGAATCGCCACTGACCGAATCCGCTTCCTCGACCAGAAGAAGGCGGAGCGGGAAGGGCGCAGCGTTGAGGAGGTCTCCAGGGAAAGTACCGATTCGATTCCCGTGGGCCGTTATGGCGAACCCCAGGAGTACGCAGACACCGTGGCATTCCTGGCTAGCGGTTGCGCCTCTTACATCACCGGTTCCGTCATCCGCGTGGATGGCGGGTTGATCTCCAGCATCTGAGGACATGGCGATGACTCTCGATCCATCCATTCGCGAAATCCTGAGTGGCATCTCTACTGCAACGCTGACCACTGTCCTGCTGAAGAAAGGACTGCGAAATGTCTGGCTGCGTGGCACGCGACCTATCCGTACTGGCCAGCCGCGCTTGGTCGGGCGCGCCTTCACCCTGCGCTTCGTGCCGGCTCGGGAGGATCTTGCGACGCCTGAGTCCTGGTCTTCGCCTATCTCCACCCGCGCGGCGATCGAGTCCATGCCTGAGGGCTGCATCGCGGTGGTCGATGCCATGGGTATCACCGATGCCGGGATTTTCGGCGATATCCTCTGTGCTCGCATGCACAAACGCGGCGTGGCGGCGCTGATCACCGATGGCGTTGTGCGTGATATCGCCGGGGTGCTGGGTACCGGCCTGCCCGTGTGGTGCCAGGGTGTAGCGGCGCCGCCATCGGTCGCCGGCCTGACTTTCGTGAACTGGCAGGAGGCAATTGCCTGTGGCGGTGTCGCTGTCTTCCCGGATGACGTGATCGTCGTCGACGACGACGGCGCCGTACTGATTCCCAAGGGACTGCTGGATGAAGTGGTAGCGATTGCCGCCGAACAGGAGCGCCTGGAGGGGTGGATCATGGGGCAGGTGGAGGCGGGGGCTTCGTTGCCGGGCCTTTATCCGCCCAATGCGGAGAACCGCGCACGCTACGAGGCCGAGAAGTAGACCGCTGCACGCGCTGAATCGCTCGGCGCGATTTTCCCGGGAGGCTCACAAGGCTATCCGGTGTCTTTTCATCCAATTTGAATGCCATTCGCCGCCCGGCTATCCGCTGGGATGGTGCCTGGCATGCCGGGGAGGTTAGATTCCTTCCCGGCGCATACCCTTTTCTTTGGCGTGATGCGGCTGCATCACGATCTCTTCGGCAGGTTGTTCAGAACAATGACAAGAAACAACTCGAGGATTCCTCGCAGAATCCAACTCGCCCGTATTGCCACGATCCTCGCCTTCATGATGATCGGGGGCATGATGTACATCTGGTCCACGGGCGTCAGTGCCTTCCGACATCAGCTGGGCCTTTCCGGCAGTGGGGGCGACCTCGATTTTGGAATGATTGCCTTTGGCATCGGCGCGGGTGCTGCAGCAGGTGCGCTGTTCACCGGCCGCTTGCTGGACCAGTACGGCGCACGCAGCATCGTGCGCATCGCGGTAATTCTCTATCCGCTTTCGATCATTCCCCTGGGCTTTGCCAGCGATTTCTGGTTCGCGCTGTTCGTCGGCATGTTGCTCGGGGCATTCCGCGGGGCGACCGAGACGGCGTTGAACGCACACGGCGTGCAGGTCGAGCGTTTCTACGGGCGTCCCATCATGTCCAGTTTCCACGCGTGCTTCTCCCTTGGCGGATTCCTGTTCGGCATGCTCGGGAGTTACTTCGCAGGCGTGTATCCGCAGAGTGCGATGGTTGCCTTCGCTACTACCGGGGCGTTGCTCTTGCTGCTCAGCCTGGGATTCAGCAACTTCATGCTGGAGAAAGACGATGTCCTTGCAGACCCCGACGGAACCTCCAGCGAGGATTTCGGTCACGAAGGGCAGCCGGGACGCGGCCTGTTCCTGCTGATGTTCGGCTTTGGCCTGCTGCTGTTGGCGGTAATGGTGGGCGAAGGGGCAGTGGGGGACTGGGGGCAGGAGTTCATTCACCGCGAACTGGGTGCAACCACGGCGTTTGCCGGGTTGGCTATCAGTTGCTTCACGGGCGCTGAGTTCATCGGGCGGCTGATGGGCGACCGCGTCACCCAGCGACTCGGTGCGGCCCGCGTGGTCCTGGCCAGCGCGTTGGTTTCGCTTGTTGGTCTGCTGCTCGCACAACTCGGCGATGCTCGTTTTGCGTTGGCCGGATTCGCGCTATTTGGGCTCGGCATGTCCTGCCTGGCACCTTTGCTTCTGTCCAGCGCTGGTAGGAAGGATCCAAGGAACGCAGGCAGGAACATCGGAATCGTCAACTGTGTTGGATTCTCTGGAATGCTTGTAGGCCCGGCCGCCATCTCTCTGCTGGTCGACAGCTTCGGTCTGGGGATTCTGCTGCTCGTCCCTATTGTGCTGATGGTTCTGACTGCCGCTATCGGCCCATACCTCGTCAGTGGCGGAAGCAGTCGTACCTCGGCGTTACTTCCGACCGGACGATAGCCAGGGCTTGTCGGGCTCGCTGCTCGCCGGCCCCATGGCGGGGGGAGCGCTTCGGTTGCGTACCGCGTCATCCCTGGACTCATTCCCCCGGTTTGCAGCTCGCCATGCACACCCATTCATTCCGCGATTGCCGCAGGTAGTTCAGGCCGCGCATCAAGTCATCCGCGCTCAATAGCGACATGGCATCGCGCAGCTGCTGCAGGCCGGGTACCTGGCCACCTTTGCAGGCTTGCCATTGCTGTTCGGCGGCCTGGCGGGGGTCGTCGAATTGGGTACTGAGGTGGGCGATGCCGTGTCGGAGCGTCAGCGGTTTCAGTGTTGCCAGCGGCTCTGAAAATGCGGCGAGGAAGTGCTCGATCAGGTGAAGCAATTCCTCCGGTGGGATGGAGGGCGACTGGAGCCCGAAGAGGATGCCGGGCCGTCCACGTATTCGCCGATAGCCTGACAGGACGCCGTAGCCCAATTGCAGCTCGGTGCGCATGCGCTGGAAAAAGGCCGGCTCGATGAGTTGCGCGAGCGCGCGCCAGGTCGCCTCGGTCAGCGTGTCCTGGCCGGGTTGGGCGCAGAACAGCAGGAGGGCGTGTTGCGGGTCGGCGGTTTCGAAGGGTGTCCAGCACGATCCGGCAGGATTGGGTCCCATCGAGGGAAGCGGACCGATGGATCGGCCGGGCAGCGCACGGGCCTGAGCGATTACCTGGGCCTGCGTGCGGGCATCCAGTCCAAACGCGAGCCCATCCCAGGCAGCCGACTGCCAGAAGTCATGCCATGCACATTCCAGTTCCTCGGCGGTGAAAGTGGAATCCGCTTCTGTGCCCTGATCCAGGCGGTGGAACATTTGCTGGATGAGGATGCCCCTGGGTTTCCCCGGCCCAGGTAATACGGACGGTAGCGTCGGCATGACCTGGAGCGGTTCGAGTACGGCTTGCAGTGCCGATGGAATCACGCGAGCGATTCCACTGAAGGCAATCTCCCAATCCGTTTGCTGCTGGAGCAGGCGGATTTCCAGTTCGGCTTGCCGCGCTTCAGCAATGACTGGGGCGAGCCTCGTGCGCAGCATCGCCAGCAATCGGGGTTGCGCAGGGATGGCCGAGGCGGCGCGCCACCGCAGGAAGAGGGCGCCCTGACCGCCGGGGCCGGGTGGATCAGGTGCAATCCGCAGGCTGGCTGGTGCGTGCTCGGTCAGGTCGGCGGGTGCAATGCGGGGCCATTCCTCCTCGCGCAGGAAACGGTTGGCAGGGGGGACCTGCCATTCGGTTGAGGACGCGCTGGGGGAGCGTGCAAGACCGCCGCGCAGATGCACCAGCTGCGCCGGCTTCAATTGCGCCAGCACGGCGGGGAGGGCGGTCAGTATCTTTCGGCCGGAACCAGGCAACTGCCGGTCACTGCGCAGCCAGTGCCGCGCCACTGCCAATGGTCCCATGGATTCCAACTGACGCAGTTGCACACGAACGTACTCGCCCAACAAGGCGTCCTTGTCCGGCAGGCCGGCAAAGAATTCCAGCCAGCTGAACAGCAGGGCCACGGCATCCGGCTGGTCGGCGGATGGCGGTCGGGCCAGTTGCAGATTGAGTTGCAGGATGGCCTGGCGGTCTCCGACCTTGGACGGCTTGAGGTCCAGCCGCTCTGCAATCCCGGCCTCGCGAAGATGGCCGAACCAACTGCCAGGTCCCTCATGAGCCAGCCAGAAGGCGATGAAGTCTAGGGCCATTTCGGCATCTCGCGGCAGGCTGTCGAGGACAAAGGCCAGGCTCAGGTCGGAGTCGGAAGGCGCGGGCGCAAGGCCTTGCCGCAGGGGAAAGAGGGCGGGTGTCGCTGGACGTGTCAGCAGCGGGGCGCTGCCAAGCTGGGACGCGTGGCGCTGCGCAAGCCAATGCAGTTCATGGAGCGGTTGCGGTCCCGCCAGCACCAGGGTCTTCTGGCCGGCTCGGTAGAAATGGCGATGGTGTTCGTGCAGGGCCGCCTGGAAGGCCGGCTGGCGGATCGGCAGGCTGTAGCGATTGCCGGCATGGAAGCGCGCAGAAGGATGGGTCCGAGGCAGGCTGGCCGCCAGTGGCAGGGCGCTGCGCCCGTCGGCGCGTGACCAGGCGAGGAATTCGGCATGCAGCACCTCGCGCTCCCGCTCTTGGCTGGGCAGGGTCAGCGCGGGCGCGGCGATCATGTCGCAGAGCCGCGCCAGCCCGCCATCGAAGGCGCTGCGCGGCAGCTCGAAGAAGAAGTCGGTATGGCGCTCACGGGTGGTCGCATTGACCTCGCCGCCCTGGGCCAGGACGAAGGGAATCAGGCCCTGCCCCGAGGGGAAGTGGGCGCTGCCGAGAAAAACCAGGTGTTCGAGGAAGTGCGCCATGCCGGGATAGGCCTGCGGGGCATCATGGCTTCCGGCATGTATCCGCAGGGCGGCAGCGGCCCGGCCAAGGCCGGGCTGGTGGAGCAGAACCAGCTCCAGGCCGTTATCCAGGCGGGTACGCAAAGGGCTGGGTGCGGGGACGTGTCGGCTGTTCATGGTTTCAGCGGCTCGTGGCGATGAGCCGGCCATTCTTCTCGTTGCGATAGGTCAGCTGTTCCAGCGGCTTGGCAGCATGCTCCGCCTCTTCACGGGCCGCCAGTATCTGGCCGTGGTGGCGCGATTTGGAACAGACCGGGTCGGCATTGCTGGCGTCGCCGGTAAGCAGGAAGGCCTGGCAGCGGCAGCCGCCGAAGTCCTTTTCTTTCTCGTCGCAGGAGCGACACGGCTCGGGCATCCAGTCATAGCCGCGAAAGCGGTTGAAGCCGAAGGACTCGTACCAGATGTGCCGCAGCGAGTGCTCCTTCACATTGGGGAACTGCACCGGCAACTGGCGCGCGCTGTGGCACGGCAGCGCGGTGCCGTCCGGGGTGATATCGAGGAACAGGCTGCCCCAGCCGTTCATGCAGGCCTTGGGGCGTTCCTCGTAGTAGTCCGGGGTGACGAAGATCAGCTTGCAGGGGTGCTTTTCCGCCGCCAGCCTGGCCCGATACTCATTGGTGATGCGCTCGGCGCGCTGCAATTGTTCGCGCGTCGGCAGCAGCCCGGCGCGGTTTAGTTCGGCCCAGCCATAGAACTGGCAGATGGCGAGTTCGACGAAGTCCGCCTGCAGTTCCAGGCACAGCTCGATGATCCGCTCGATCTGGTCGATGTTGTGCCGGTGGATGACGAAGTTCAGCACCATCGGGTAGCCCTGCGCCTTCACCGCGCGGGCCATCGCCAGCTTCTGCGCGAAGGCCTTGCGCGAGCCGGCCAGCAGGTTGTTCACCGCCTCGTCGGCGGCCTGGAAGCTGATCTGGATATGGTCCAGCCCGGCGTCCTTGAAGGCTTCGATGCGCGCCTCGGTGAGGCCGATGCCGGAGGTGATCAGGTTGGTGTAGTAACCCAGCTCGCGGGCGGCACGGATCAATTCCTCAAGATCCTGGCGCACCAGCGGCTCGCCGCCGGAAAAGCCCAGCTGCGCGGCGCCCAGTTCGCGGCCCTGGCGGAACACCTCGATCCACTGCGCCGTCGTGAGCTCCTCGCC
>NZ_SSOL01000048.1:0-149549 GCF_029871275.1 Pseudomonas sp. BN414 | reverse complement strand
ACATCAAGAGAGCGGTAGCCTTTTTTAGGATCTCTTTCTCCCGCTCCAGCCGCCGCACCTGGGCCTCCAGCTCCTGGATTCGCCGCTGCTCCGGCGTCATCGCCTTGCCGTGTTCCGGCGTCTTGCCATGGCGCTCCAGGGTCAATTGCTCGACCCAGCGCCGCATGGCAGTTGGGCCTACCCCCATCGCCTTGCAGGCTGCCGGTATGGAATAGCCTTGATCGAGCACCAGACTGGCGGCCTCGAGTTTGAATTCCGGACTGAATGATCTTCTGCTCATGAACACCTCTTGCTTGGGCGCAGCTTAACGCCCTATCGGGGTGTCCAGAATCATTAGGCCACTTCAGCGCATCTCGTCCAGGACTGAAGCGCGGCAAGGGGCGCTTACTGCGCCCCGAACATCGTCGTCCAGTAGATGCCCGCATCGCTCTTCGGGTCGACCGCGTAGGCGGCGCCCAATTCACGGAACTGCGGGTTCATGAGATTGGCGCAGTGGCCGGGGCTGGCCAGCCAGCCATCCACCACCTTGCTGGAGGTGTCCAGGCCGGCGGCGATGTTCTCGCCGATCAGCTGGGCGGAGTAACCGGCCAGCTCGGCGCGGTCGCCGGGGGTGCGGCCGTCGCGGTCCTTGTGGTCGAAGAAGTTCTGGTTCGCCATGGCGCGGGTATGCTCCAGGGCGGCACCGGCCAGGGTGGCATTCCAGGTCAGCGGTGCTGCTGCGGGGAACGACTGGGTACCGCATTGGCGGGCCTGGTTGCGGGCGCTGTTGATCTGCGCCAGCAGTTTCTGCCCTTCCGCCTGCCAGTCACCCAGGCCGCCCGCCAGCAGCGGCCGGGCCAGCACGATGCGCCAGTCCTGCCCCTCGCGGCTCACGCCGACATCGACGAACTGCGGGTCGAGCACCACCTGGCAGAAGCTTTCCTGCAGGGCCTTCATGGCCGCCTGGGCGTCACGCGGGCCGGAGAGGTTGATGGCTTGCACATTCACCAGCGGATAAGCCGTTCGAGAAAGCGCTTGCTGGAGGTCGCCAATACTCCCGGCCGGCAGGATCAGCCGAGGGTCGGCCTTGAGCGGGGGCAACTCCATCGACGCCTGGCCGGCACAAGGCTGCACCTGGCCGCGATAGGTGTTGATGGAATCGACAAGTTGCGTCTCCTCGCTCGCCACCGCGACGCTGGCCACTGCCAGTCCCAGCGACAGCGCGCCAAAGCGCAGAACGGATGACATGACCTCCATGGAAACCTCCCTCAAGCTGATTGCGCTCAATGATGCGCGATTCCGCCCCATCCTGTGCACTCTCCGTGGCAATTTGCGGCGCGCAGGTGAAAGAAAATCCGCCGCACGGCGCTTCACCCTGCAAGACCCTGGATAAGGTTTTGTTATCAGCTACCGCCGTCCGGTTCCCCATTTCCACCCAGTCGCGCGTCAGCGCCGGATCCTGGGCGTGGTCGCTGCCGGGAATTGTCGGGCTGGGGGGACGAATTCAGGAGGCCGGTTTCGGCGGGCAGCCAGGAGCATGGCCGCCGCGTCGACCTGGCTCACTCAATGGCATTCGATGCGATTGCGACCGCCGCGCTTGGCGCGATACAGCGCCATGTCGCTGCGTGACAGGGTGACCTCGGCGCTGGAATCGGTGGGATGGAGGGTGGCGATACCGACGCTGACGGCCAGGGACAGGTGCTCGTCGCCATGGGTCAGTGGTGTGCTGCTCAGTTCCTGCTGGACACGCTGGGCGAAGGTCCTGGCCTCCTCGACTGAAGCATTGCTCAGCGCCACCGCGAACTCTTCGCCGCCCATGCGCCCGGCGGCGTCGGTCCGACGCAGCTGAGCGCAGAGGATTGATGAGAAGTGCCGCAGCGCGAGGTCCCCCACGGAATGGCCCCAGCGATCGTTGATGGCCTTGAAGTGATCAAGGTCGAACATCAGGATTGCCACGCAGTAGCCGGTCGAGCGTTGCACACGTGCCAGTTCGCCCTCGAGCTGCTGCATGAAATGCCGGCGGTTGGACAGCTGGGTCAGCGAGTCGGTGGTGGCGAACACCTGCAGTTCCGCTTCGATCAGCTTGCGCTCGGTGATATCCGTGATGAAGCCGTGCCAGAGCACGCTGCCGTCCGCCAGCGGCCTGGGCCGCGCATCGCCCTGTCGCCAGGACGCGCCGCAACCCGGCAACAGCACCCGGTACTCCAGATGCCAGGGTTTGAGGTCCCGCGCAGACGTCTCGAGGGAGCCGAGGTACAGCGCGAGGTCGTCCGGGTGGATGATCGCGTGCAACGCGTCGGCGCTCTGCTCCAGCCGTTCCGGCGTCAGCCCGTAGATTTCGCGGACGCCGGCGCTGACATAGGAAAAGTACGAGTGTCCATCCAGCCGTCGCCGGTACTGGAAGACCATGCCCGGAATCTCGTTGGTGAGGTCGGTCATCAGCGCGGCAGTCTGCTGCATCTTCTCGGACAGGGCGCGCATGGCTGTGATGTCGGTGGTGGTGCCCACCATGCGCAGCGGTTTCCCGTTCTCATCGCGCTCAACTACCTTGCCGCGACTGCATACCCACTTGTAGCTGCCGTCCCGGCAACGCAGCCGGTGTTCCACTTCGTAGGCTTCGGTGCGCCGCTCGAAATGGGCCTGGATAGTCGCCTGCACGTACGCCAGGTCATCCGGGTGGACGCGGGTGTAACTCTCCTCGATGCGATTGCCGACCTCGTGGTCGGCGTACCCCAGCAGCGCTTTCCAGCCTGTGGAGTAATGGATTTCGCCCGTCACCGTGTTGCGGTCCCAGATGCCGGTTCCGCTTCCGGCAATGGCGGGGGCCAGGCGACGCTCGCTTTCCCGCAGGCGCTCGAGTTCCCGCCGATCCGACTCCTCTCGCGCCAGCACGCCGGCCGCCAGTTCGGCGAGGTCACGCAGCCCCTGCTGCTGGTCGACATCCAGATCGCGGGGCTGGTCGTGCAGCAGGTAGAGCATGCCGATCGGGGCGCCATCCTCCCCGGGCAAGGGGCAGGCGGCGAGAAAGCGCAGACCGGGCAGGGCCTTCACCAGGCCGTGATTGCGCAGGCCCTCGTCCGTGCTGATATCAGGCACCACGAGCAGGGCATCACCTTGGGCGGCGAAGGACGGGAGAAGGTGGCCATCCGGCAACGGGGCTGCCAGTGTCCAGCCGTCGCAGGCACGGACCTGCTGGAGGTCGCTGTCGCCGGTGGTCAGGAGGGCGGCCCTGACATCGAAATGTCGTCTGGCCATGCGGACCAGGCCGTTGAATCGCTCATCTCTGGCGCCTTCCGGCGCGATGGAACTGCTGGGCAACTGCATTCGGACTCCACCTCGCAGGGGCGATTACGCCGCCTGGCGCCTGTTGGCCTGGTGAGATGCAATCTAACCATAATGGCCAATTGGTGCCAGATTCTCCGCAAGGCCTGGCGGGCTGACGAGTTGGCTGGCAGCCTCCCCCGCCGCCCCAGTAGAATCGCCACCCGTTTCCCCAATGAACCAGCGAGAGAGCAGCCATGGGCGCCCAGTGGAAAGCCAAACCCAAAGAAGCCGCCGCCAATGCCCGAGGAAAGATCTTCGGCAAACTGGTGAAAGAGATCATGATCGCCGCGCGTAACGGCGCCGATCCGGACATGAACCCCAAGCTGCGTCTCGCCGTGCACCAGGCCAAGAAGGCCTCCATGCCGAAAGACACGCTGGAGCGCGCCATCAAGAAAGGCGCTGGCCTTTCCGGTGAAGTGGTCAACTACGAGCGCACCCTCTATGAAGGTTTCGCCCCGCACCGCGTGCCGGTGATCGTCGAGTGCCTGACCGATAACGTGAACCGTACCGTGGCTGAAGTGCGCGTGCTGTTCCGCAAGGGCCAGTTGGGCACCTCCGGCTCGGTCTCCTGGGACTTCGACCACCTGGGCATGATCGAGGCGGAACCCGCCAACGCCGATGCCGACGTGGAACTGGCCGCCATCGAGGCCGGTGCCCAGGACTTCGAAGCCGACGACGAAGGCACCGCGCTGTTCTACACCGAACCGACCGACCTGGACGCCGTGTGCAAGGCGCTGCCGGACTTCGGCTTCACCGTGCAGTCGGCCAACCTGGGCTACAAGGCGAAGAACCCGGTCAGCCTGTCCGGTGCCGAACTGGAAGAAGTGGAAGCCTTCCTCGAGGCCCTGGACAACCACGACGACGTGCAGAACGTCTATGTCGGCCTGCAAGCCAACTGATCCCGCGAGCCGCCGGCAGTTCCACGAGGAGCATGCCGGCCAGGCCCGTGACGAAGCGCTGCGCCTCTTGGCGCAGCGCGAAGCCATGGGTCCGCGCTGGCTCGCCTGGGTCGCCACCGAGCTGTATCACCTCAAGCCGTCGGCCTTCGCCAACATGGTGCGCCGTGAACTGGAGCGGCTGAATACGGCGGACCTCCAGTTCGGCCAGGCATCGAAAGAAGTGCATTGAGCACACCGCGCCCGTAGGTTGCGGCTGAGCGCAGCGAAGCCCAACGATGGGGAATGGGACCAATCGTTGGGCCGCGCTTCGCTTGGCGCCAACCTACGATTCGGCCTGTACCGCCCGGCGCAGGCTGAATCCCCAGCCCTGCTGCATGCCCAACGCCGCAACCAGAATCGCCGCCACGCCCGCCCACTGCAGTAGTTCGAGCTGTCGGCCGAAGGCGAACCAGTCGACGAAGATCGCCGCGATCGGGTAGATGAACGACAGCGCGCCGGTCATGGCGGTCGGCAGTTTCTGGATGGCGCCGTAGAGCAGCACGTACATCACGCCGGTGTGGATCACCCCGAGGGTCAGCAGGATCGACCAGGTCTCGGTGCCCTGCGGCAGGCTGGACAGGTTCGCCATGGGCGCCAGCAACAGCACGCCGGTGGTGACCTGGACCAGCGCGATCAGGTGCGGAGGCACCCCGCTCAGCCGCTTGATGATCAGCGCTGCAATCGCATAAAGCAGCGCCGCGCCCAGGGCCAGGGCAATGCCCGCCAGGTAATCGCTGCCACTTTCGCCCTGCCCGCCGTGGGCGCTGACGATGGCCAACATCCCCGCGAATGACACCGCCAGCCATGCCAGCTTCTGCGCGGTGATCTTCTCGCCGAGGAACAGTGCTGCCAGCCCCACCAGCATGAACGGCTGGACGTTGTAGATCGCCGTGCCAATGGAGATGGACGCCCGCGAATAGGAGGCGAACAGCAGTACCCAGTTGCCGACGATGGCCACGCCGCTGAGTACCGCCAGCAGGAAGGTGGCGCGGGTCAGGATGCCGGGGCGCAGGAAGCCCATCGCCGCGCAGATGACCAGCAAGGTCAGTGCGCCGAACAGGCAGCGCCAGAACACCACATCCAGCACCGACTGCCCCGACAGCATCACCAACCAGCCAATGGTGCCGGAGATGAGCATGGCGGCGACCATTTCCAGCGAACCGCGTTGAATCGATTTGTCCATGATGTGGCTCCTCTGCATGGGGCACAGTATGCCGAGCCACATCGGGACGATTCCATGCGAAAGCGAAGGCTTGAATAACGATCTACCTTTACTATCAAGGCACTTTCGTCAATTCACCTAACGAGGCATCCATGACCGACGACATCGACCAGTTGCTGCTTGCCGCACTGATGGAAGACTCCCGCCGCTCCCTCAAGGCCCTTGCGCAAATCAGTGGTCTCTCCTCCCCCAGCGTCGCCGAACGCCTGCGCAAGCTGGAAGAACGCGGCGTGCTCAAGGGCTACACGGTGGACGTGGACCCGAAAGCCTTCGGCTACCAGTTCCAGGCCATCGTGCGCGTCCGACCCCTGCCCGGCCAGTTGCAGGAGGTGGAACGCCGCATCCAGGACATTCCGGAGTTCACCGAGTGCGACAAAGTGACCGGCGAAGACTGCTTCATCGCCCGTCTTTGCGTGCGCTCGATGGAACAACTCGACACCCTGCTGGACCGAATCAACGTCTACGCCGAAACCAACACCGCTATCGTCAAGAAGACTCCGGTGAAACGGCGGCTGCCGCCGATGGCGTGAGGTGCCCGGCTGGGCTCCCCCGATATCGACTGCGCCAATGAGTTGTATCGCCCAGCAAACGTCGCGATGCGTCCGCCGCTGGAGTAAGGTCGCCAGATCTCGATAAACAGAAGGCAGGTGGGCGATGGCAGCCCTGGATAACAACCCGGCACCGCAGGATGCGGCCGACGACAAACAAGACGGCGCGGCCCCCATCGCGCGAAAGACCGGCTCTCGTGGCGATGTCGCCGTGATCACGACGCTGCTGCCCTACCTGCGGCCGTATGTGGGTCGCATCGCCCTGGCCCTGGGGCTGATCGTCGCGGCCAAGCTGGCGAACCTCTACATTCCCATCGCGCTCAAGCAGATCGTCGACCAGCTCAACGTCGAACCCAGCCTGGTGGTACTGCCGGTAGCCCTGCTGGTGGCCTACGGCGCCTCGCGTATCGGCGTCACCCTGTTCACCGAACTGCGCCAGGTGGTGTTCGCCCGGGTGATGGCCCGTGCCTCGCGGCAGATCACCCTGAAGGTGTTCCAGCACCTGCATGGGCTGAGCTTGAAGTTCCACCTCAGCCGTCGCACCGGTGGTGTTGCCCGCGATGTGGAGCGTGGCGGCAGCGCCATTTCCGATCTGCTGGACTGGACCCTCTACACCATCGTCCCGACCCTGCTGGAAGTGCTGCTGGTAACGGCGGTACTGGTCTGGGCCTATGACTGGGGCTTCGCCTTCATCACCCTCGGCACTTTGGTGGCCTACGGCCTGTGGACATTCGCCGTCACCGAATGGCGCACCCGCTTCTACCGCGCATCCGTGGAAGCGGACACCCGCGCCAACGAGCGCGCGGTGGATTCGCTGCTCAACTACGAGACGGTGAAGTACTTCAACAACGAGGCCCACGAGTCGGCGCGCTACGACGAGAACCTGCGCTTCCTGGAGAACGCACGGGTCAAGGCCACCAAGTCCCTGGCGCTGCTCAACCTGGGCCAGACCGCCATTGTCGCCATCGGCGTCACCGCCATGATGTGGCGCGCTGCCGCCGGGGTGGTCGCGGGCGAGCTCACCATCGGCGACCTGGTGCTGGTGAACACCTACCTGCTGCAGCTTTCCGCCCCCCTGTTCATGCTCGGCATGATGTACCGCGAGGTGAAGCAGGCGCTGACCAACATGGAGCGGCTATTCGGCCTGCTGGACGAACGCCAGGACGTGCGGGACGCAGCGGATGCCGTTCCCTTGCAGACCACGCAACCTCGCGTGCGCTTCGAGAACGTGCATTTCGGCTACGACCCACGCCGGGAAATCCTCCACGGCGTGGACTTCGAGATTCCGCCGGGCGGGACGGTGGCAGTGGTCGGCCATTCCGGCTCGGGCAAGTCCACGCTCGCCCGCCTGCTCTATCGTTTCTACGACATCGACTCCGGGCACATCCGCATCGATGGCAAGGACCTGCGCGAGCTGACCCAAGGCTCGGTACGCAGCGCCATCGGCATCGTTCCGCAGGACACCGTGCTGTTCAACGACAGCATCTACTACAACATCAGCTACGGCCGCCCCGGCGCCAGCCGCGAGGAGGTGGAAGCCGCCGCCCGCGCCGCGCACATCCACGACTTCATCCTGCGCCTGCCTGACGGCTACGAGACCCCGGTGGGCGAGCGCGGCCTCAAGCTGTCCGGCGGAGAAAAGCAGCGCGTGGCCATCGCCCGCGCCCTGCTGAAGAATCCGGCCATCCTGATCTTCGACGAAGCCACCTCGGCACTGGACTCCAAATCGGAAAAGGCCATTCAGACTGCCCTGGACCGCATCCAGGTCGGCCGCACCACGCTGGTCATCGCCCACCGCTTGTCCACCGTGATGGATGCCGACCAGATCCTCGTCATCGACGCCGGCCGCGTGCTCGAGAAAGGCACGCACCGCGAGTTGCTGGAAGCCGGTGGCACCTATGCGCAGATGTGGATGCTGCAGCAGCAGGAGCCGGAGGTGAGTCCCTCCCAATAGCCAGCATTTGTAGGAGCGAGGGGGACGCCTAGTTCTTGCTCGCGAACCTTTTGAGCCCGACCTTTCGCGAGCAAGCTCGCTCCTACTTGAAGCCATGCGCCCTACTCCTCACTCTCCAGCACATCGCCCGCCCAGCTCAGGGCGGCGACCACCGTGGGAAAACCGATGGTGCTGGTCAGCGCGAGCAGGGCATGGTGGATATGCGCAGGACTGGCACCGGCCTCCAACGCCCGTCGAGTATGGCTGTGGACAGCCCCTTCGGAATGGCTCGCCGCCGCCGCGGCGAGCTGGATCAATTGCAGGCTGAGTTCATCGAGTGGGCCGGCCTGGCGTACCACGGCGCCGAGGGTCTCCACCGCCTGGAAATACGCCGGATGCTGCTTCTTCAGGTGCTTGTAGGTTTCAAGAGCGTGTTTGCGTTCCATGGGGACACCTCGCGTGGGCATGCCCTTTCAGCTTAGGCAAGCTTGCCTCGACTAAGGTAAATGAACCCGCTCCCCGGCAAAGAGGACATCCACCGTGTTCGAGAGCCGCCTCGCCAACCGCTGTCCGACCTCAGCATGACCCGCAGCCTGATCGGCGTCGCCGTGCTGGCGCTGGCGCTCTACCTGGGAGCAGGCGCACTGCTTTTCGCATTCCAGCGCTCGTTGCTCTATTTTCCGCAGCCCCGCGCCATCGGCGGCCCCGACCGGCTCCTGATGTTGCCGGTGACGGACCAGCAGATCGCCGTCACGGTACGACCGCTGGCCAGCTCCAAGGCGCTCATCTACTTCGGCGGCAATGCCGAGGATGTGTCCCGCAGCCTGCCGGACTTCGCCAAGGCCTTTCCCGATCACGCGCTCTACCTGCTGCATTACCGGGGGTTCGGCGACAGCACCGGCCATCCCACCGAAACCGCCATCCTCGACGATGCCCTGGAGCTGTTCGACAAGGTCAGCGCCCTGCACAGCGAAGTGGCCGTGGTCGGCCGCAGCCTGGGCAGCGGCGTGGCCATTCATCTCGCCAGCCAACGCCAGGTCGCGCGGTTGGTGCTGGTCACGCCCTACAACAGCATCCTCGAACTGGCCCAGCGGCAGTTCCCCATGTTCCCGGTGCGCTGGATGCTTCATGACAAGTACGAGTCCTGGCGCTACGCCCCGGCCATTGCCGTGCCCACCTTGCTGATCGTCGCGGAGCATGACGAGGTGATCCCACGCTGGAGCAGCGAGAAGCTCTTCGCCCAGTTCCGCTCGGGCGTGGCACGACGGGAGGTGATCCCCGGGACCGGCCACAACGACATTGGCGGCCGCCCGGAGTACCTGGAGTTGCTTCGAAGCGGAATCTAGGCCCCGGCGAACGAGGGGCTGAGCATCTGGATTTCACGGACATCGAAGTCCCGCAGCAGGTAATCCATACGGCTTTCATGGAAGCGACGCATGTGCGGGAGCGCGCAGTGGGTCTCGAAGGCAGTGCGGCTTTGCCAGACCTCATAGAAGATGAACAGGCTCGGGTCCTGGGCGTCGCGCAGCATGTGGTACTCGACGCAGCCCTTCTCGGCCCGGCTGGGTTCGACATAGGCGCGGAACAGCGTTTCGAACTCGTCGGTTTTCTCGGGACGGGTGTGGGCATGCAGGATGAAGCCGTAGGGCTGGGTCATGGAATGGCCTCGCAGGTGTAGTGAGTTTTATCAACCCTATCGCAAAGCAGATCCATAAATTCATGACTTTCCCGCAAGTATCAATTGCGCCCCGACCGGTGTTTCCGCGAGGGCGCGACCGGTAGTCTGCCGCCACATCGACTTACGGAGGCTACTGCCATGAAAAAGGTCCTTCTGCTCAACGGCGGCAAGAAATTCGCTCACTCGGACGGCCGCTACAACGCCACCCTGCACGATGCCGCGCTGGCCTTCTTCGACCGCGCAGGCTTCGACGTCAAGGAAACCCAGATCGACGCCGGCTACGACATTGCCGAAGAGGTGCAGAAAATTCTCTGGGCCGACGTGGTGATCTATCAGATGCCCGGCTGGTGGATGGGCGCGCCCTGGACTGTGAAGCGCTATCTGGACGAAGTGTTCACCGAAGGTCACGGCAGCCTCTACGCCAACGACGGCCGCACCCGCTCGGATGCCTCGCAGAAATACGGTAGCGGCGGCCTGATCCACGGCAAGCAGTACATGCTTTCGCTGACCTGGAACGCACCGCAGCAGGCCTTCGACGACCCCACCGACTTCTTCGAGGCCAAGGGTGTGGATGCCGTGTATTTCCCCTTCCACAAGGCCAACCAGTTCCTCGGCATGAGCGCCCTGCCCACCTTCCTCTGCGTGGACGTGATGAAGCAGCCGAATATCGAGGCGGATGTGAAGCGCTACGAAGCGCACCTGGCCGAGGTGTTTGGCACCCAGCAATAGTCCGGACGGGGGCCGCTGCGCAGCGAATGAATTCGCCCCCACAGAGATCTCGTAGGTTGGGTAGAGGAACGAAACCCAACGTTTCGTAGCCGATGCCGGAATCGTTGGGCCTCGCTGCGCTCGGACCAACCTACAAGGCTGCTACGCAGCCCTTGGCGAATGAATTCGCCACCCACAGAGATCTCGTAGGTTGGGTAGAGGAACGAAACCCAACGCTTCGTAGCCGATACCGGAAACGTTGGGCCTCGCTGCGCTCGGACCAACCTACGAGGCTGCTACGCAGCCCTTGGCGAATGAATTCGCCCCTACAGCAGGACTTTTCCGGCATAGGCCGCGGCTGCGGCGATCGCCAGCACCAGCAAGCCGATCAGGACCTTGTTCGGCGATTGGCGCGCGGCTTCCGTGGGCGCGACCTGTTGCTGTGCCGCTGCGCGAAGCGGATTGGCCACAGGCTGGCGTGTCGCCGGGCGAGGCACCGCGGCTTTGGGAATCTGCGCGACGGGCATGAACAGCGTGGCGTCCTCATCCACCGCCTGGGGTGCCGCCACTTTGGGACCGATCACCAGCAGGGTTACCGAACCCATGCGAATCTGGTCACCCGGTTGCAACACGGCGGTGCTGACCTTCTGCTGATTGACGAACACGCCGTTGGCGGACGCCAGGTCCTTGACCTCCAGCACATCGTCCTTGAGGAAGAACTCGCAGTGCCGGCGCGACAGCTCCTGGTCACTGAAGCACAGCTCGCACTTCACCGAGCGCCCGAAGGTCAGGGAGCCGGTGACGTGGTACTTTTGCCCTTCGTTCTCGCCCTTGATCACCTGCAGGAACCAGCGTGCCGAAGCTTGTGCCTTGGGGCGAGCCTTGGCCGGGTCCACCAGCAGGAGTTCAAGCTGGCCGATGCGCACGACGTCATCGGAGCGCAGTTGGAAGCGTGCACCGATGCGCTCGCCATTGACGAAGGTGCCGCCGGGCGTACCGCAATCGCTCAGGTAGTACTGGCCATGGTCCTGGCGGATTTCCGCGTGGAACAGGCTGATCTCCGGTTCGGCCAGAACCAGGCTGTTGCGGCTGTCCTGGCCGATGGTGAAACGCTCGTCCACCAGCCAGATGGGCGCCTGGCGGTTATCCGCGAAGTGAATCCGTAGCATTTGGGGTCCTTGGAGGCAGGGCACACGGCAATGATAGCTATGTGCCTGCAACCCTGACCTTGCTGGAGTTGGCAGTTAATTGAAGAGACGGTTCCAGAACTTCTTGATGGGGTTGCTCTCTTCCTGCTGCCGTGTCTGCTGTTGCGGTCGAGTCTGACGGGTCGCCGCGACCCGCGCGGCCTTGGCCTTGAGTACGCGCTGTTCGTGGACCGCGCGAAGTTCGAGCAGGGTCGGGTTCGATGGCGAAACCTGCAGGCCGGCATCGATGTATTCCAGCGCGAGGGAAAACTCGCGGCGGCCATAAGCCTCCTCGCTGTGCTCGACGAAGCGTTGCGCCACCTTCTCCAGTCCGGCCAACGCCTGTTCGTTGCCCGGTTCCAGGATCAGCGCCTGCTGATAGTGGAACACCGCACTGTCCTGTTCCGGCTGGACCAACTGGTCCTCGGCAAGGCGCTGTTCAGCCAGGGCCAGGATGCGCGCGACCCGCGCGGCAAGCACACGCTGCAAGCCATCACCGGCCTTGGCATTGTCGTTGTCCAGGCGCAGCACTTCATGGAAATAGAAGTCGGCATTGTCGGCTGACGGCTCCATCAGCTTGCCTTCGGCCAGGCGCTGTTCTCCCAGTTCCAGCAGGTCGGCGATCTTCATGCGCAGCACCACGTAGTAGCCGCCGCCGGTGGAGACTGCCAGGAGCATCAGGCCGGCCAGGCCCCAGAGCAGGCCACGGTAGCTACGGCCAGCCGCTGAGCGCTTCGCGGGCGCGTCGAGCTTCACGGCGGGTGCGATGCGGGTGAAATCGAGGTCGAGGTCGCACAGCTCCGTCAGGCTTTCCAACAGCACCCGGCAATCGGCGAAGCGCTCTTCCGGCTCCTTGGCGAGCATGCGATCGATCAGGTGCTGGTAATCGGACAACCCGCGGCGCAGCATGGGCGGGTCCATCTGCACATGGTTGAGCACGGTATCGGCGTAGCTGGCGCCGCGATAAGGGTTCTCCCCCGTCAGCAACTCCAGCAGGATCACGCCCAGGCTGTAGATATCGCTGCGGGCATCCAGCGGCTGGCACTGGGCCTGCTCAGGGCTGCTGTAGGCAGGGCTGCCGACGGCCACGTTGAACTGTGTCAGCTCGGTGTCCAGGTCGAGGTCCTTGGCGATGCCGAAATCAGTCAGCACCGCCGTGCCATCGTCGCGGAAGAGGATGTTGGCCGGTTTGATGTCGCGGTGTATCAGTCCTTTGTCGTGGACCACTGCCAAGGCACTGGCGATCTGCCGGACGATGCGCAGGGCTTCCAGCGGCTCCAGTACGTGGCCCTTGGGGCGGCCGAGGTCGCCACCGGGAAGGAACTCCATGGCGAGATAGGGCCGCCCGTCGGGCAGGCGGTCGATCGCGTGGATGGTGACGATGGACGGATGGTGCAGGGACGCCAGCGTGCGCGCCTCCCTGACGAAGCGGTCGACCAGCGTTTCGTCGTCCAGCCGGTCCAGCACCTTCACCGCGACCTTACGATTGAGGGACTCCTGGGTGGCGAGATAGACCTCGGCCATCCCGCCTTTGCCCAGGCGTCCGTGCACGAGATAGCCGGGAATATCGAGAAGGTTTTCGTTCATGTTCAGGGTCTTCGGGATTTGAGCAGCCGGCTCAGGAACGAATTGGACCTGCTTGCCGGCAAAGAGGTTTCCGGCTGCATCAGGCCGATCACGATGCAGGAGATGTTGTCCCGACCGCCGGCATCACAAGCCTGTTCCAGCAATTGTGCGACCAGGTCGTCGAGGGTTTCCGCGCGGGCGCATTGGGCCTGGATCTGTTCGTCGTCCAGTTCGCCACTCAGGCCGTCGCTGCAGAGCAGCAGCAATTCGCCGGGTGCCAGCCTGCCATGCACGCGCCCGACTTCAAGGTCCTGATGGACCTGGCCGAGGCACTGGGTCACGACATTGCGCCGGGGATGCTTGCGAGCCTGCTGCGGTGTCAGCTCGCCAGCATCTATCAGGGCTTGCACCAGGCTGTGGTCATGGCTGAGGCGCGCGATGCCGGCGGCGCTCACCTGATAGGCGCGGCTGTCGCCGGCCCAGACCACGTCAAATACGGGTCCGTCCAACTTCACTGCAACCAGGGTGGTGCCCATGCCGGAGCCGCCTGCCGCCGCGATGACGGCAGCGTGGGCGAGCTGCACCGCAGCCTCGAGGTCCTGCCCGGCGGCGGTCGCGTCCCGCAGTGTGGAAACCGCCACCGCGCTGGCCACTTCGCCGCGCTGGTGGCCGCCCATGCCGTCCGCCACGGCCCAGAGCCCCAGCTGCGGGGCGCAGAGCAGCGCGTCTTCGTTGTGTTCACGCACGCAGCCGGTGATGGACTGCGCGGCGTATCCCAGTCGTTCGGGCATTGGGCTCTCGGTTGCCGGCCAGCGTTGGTCCCGCATGATGCGGCGGCGGCCGATCGATGTCACCGCCCGGTGGACGAAGTGTTAAGCAGTCGAACATTTGCCCGGCCATGCATTGGTCCGCCAGGCGGCTATGCTGACTTCATCGGTTTCGTAAACCAACAGGCACGTGCAGCCCAGGAGGTGGTAATGGCCATTGAGCGCTTCAAGGCAAGGATGCGCTGATCCATTCACCCTCTTGCGGAGTAACCATCATGAGCAAAGGTCTCGATGCAAAACGCGCGGCGAAGAAAAAGCCGCAAAAGACCCTCCTGGAAAAACGCACGGCCAAGCGCAGCAAGAAAGCCGGTGGTGGCCTGCTCGGCGCCCATGCACCGAATCCTTGATGCTTCCAGCGCAATGAAGACGCCCTCCTGATGGAGGGCGTCGTCGTTTCGGATCCGATCAGGCGGCACGATGGCCGTCGGGCACCGTTTCTTTCTGTAGAGCGGCATCCGCTTTGATGACCAGCAGATCACCCTCCAGCCGATCCAGCACGGCTTCGGCGGTGTTGCCCACCAGCGCCCCAGCCAAGCCCTGACGGGCGACAGTCCCCAGCACGGTCAGTCCGGCCCCGAGTTCATTGGCAATCCGCGGTATCAAGCTGCGGGCAGGGCCTTCGCCAAGATGCAGGCAGTGCTCGGGCAGCTCGAATTCCTCCATGAACCAGCGGCACTGCTCATGGCAATGGCCGGCGATGACCTGATCGAGGGTCTGCTGCGGATCGGCCTGGGGAAGCAGGGTCGGTGAATAGGCGCTCACCACATGCAGGCTGGCGCCGAACAGTCCACTGAGGAAATTGGCGTGCTCCATGACATTGCCCTGCAACGCGACGTGTGCCGCGTCCTGGTGCTCGACATCCATACCGGCGAGCACGGTGCCGCCTTCCCAGACCCGACCACCCCGGATCAGCAGCAGCGGCGTGGGTGCATGGCGCAGCAGGTGCCAGTCATCGGGCGTCATCAGCAGTTGGCTCAGGCGTCCAGCGGGGCGGTGTTGCTTGATCACCAGGTCGCACAACTGGGCACGGCAGGTTTCCAGAATGGCATTGCTCGCGCGCGAGAATTCCACCCGAGCCACCGCCCCCCGTGCATGCACACCCGACCGCAGAAGCCCGACCAGGTACTGGTCGAGCACCCCGGAGGAGCTGTCGCTGGGATCGCACAGCAGCAGGTGGAGCGCGGCGCCGAGCTTCTGGGCGAGTTGCAGTCCCCGCTCGAGGGCCTCGGACTCGGAGTCCAGGGGGATGACAACGAGGATCTTCTTTACCGAACGCATGGCAATCGTCCTCCTGTTGCTGAAACGCCAGTGTGGATTGATCTCTATTGCCGGGGTGGTGGACGAGCGTGCGGCAGCGGGCGCTGTCGTCGTCGCCAAGGTTTAGGAGTATGACCGCCCTCCCTCATCCGGCAAGGCAGGTCATCGCGAGACAAAGTCCGATTGGTAACTGCCCCAAGGCCCGAAAGGAATAATCCCTCAATCGCATTAGCCCCTCAAAGGAACATCCCGCCCGAAGCTTCCACCCGTTGCCCGTTGATCCAGCGACCCGCGTCGGAAAGCAGCATGGCCACTGCCGCGCCAATGTCTTCCGGCAGGCCAACGCGTCCGAGGGCGGTATTGCCGGCGATGAAGGCATTGACCTGGGAATTGTCTCGCACCACGCCGCCGCCGAAATCGGTCTCGATGGCACCGGGGGCCAGCACGTTCACGGAAATGCCGCGCGCACCCAGCTCCTTGGCCTGGTAGCGCGTCAGCACTTCGATGCCGCCTTTCATTGCCGCGTAGGCGGCATAGCCCGGCAGTGCGAAGCGCGCCAGCCCCGTGGAGATGTTCAGGATGCGTCCGCCGTCGGCAATCAGTGGCAGAAGTTTCTGGGTGAGGAAGAACGGCCCCTTGAGCTGCACGTTCACCAGCTGGTCGAACTGCTCCTCGGTGGTTTCGGCGAAGCTGGCATGGATGCCGATCCCCGCGTTGTTCACCAGGAAGTCGAAGTCGTCGCGGCCGAACTCGGCTCTCAGCAGCCGCCCCAGGCTGGCGGCAAAGGCGTCGAAGGTGGCGCTCTTGCTCACGTCCAGCTGAAGCATGGCGGCATGCCCGCCAAGGTCCATGATTTCGCGGCTCAGGGATTCGGCGTCCTCCAGCTTGCTGTGATAGGTACCGATGATGTCGATGCCCTGGGCCGCCAGGTGCTGCGCCATGCTTTTGCCGAGGCCGCGGCTGGCGCCGGTGATGAGTGCGATCTTGCGGGTCATTTGCAGTGCTCCTGGGTGGCAGGTGGTGGATGTGGTGAGGAGCTTATTGTCCGGACAAATACTGATAAATAATCTGTAATCGGAATTACTGATCGCCCATTACGAACAATCCGGAGGGAGGCGCCACACGGATGAACAAGCTGGAGCTACTGAAAACCTTCGTACGGGTCAGCGAGCTGTCAAGTTTCACCCAGGCCGCCGACAGCCTCGGCCTGCCTCGCTCCACAGTCTCCGATCAGATTCAGGCGCTGGAGGAGCTCATCGGCACTCGCCTGCTGCAACGCACCACGCGCAAGGTGCGAGCGACCCAGGACGGCTTGTTGTTGTATGAGCGTAGCCGCGAGTTGCTGGCGCAGATGGACGAACTGGAAGGCCTGTTCCGCGAGGACGCCACCGCCTTGTCCGGCCGTATCCGGGTGGACATGCCCACTGTCCTGGCGCGCAAGGTGGTGATGCCACTCCTGGCCGACTTCACCGATCTGCACTCGGGAATCGAGCTGGAAATCAGCAGTACCGATCGGCGGGTGGACCTGGTGCGTGAGGGCTTCGACCTGGTGCTGCGGGTCGGGCCATTGCTGGACACCTCGCTGGTGGCGCGGCCCCTGGGCGCCTTCCCGGTGGTCAATGTCGCCAGCCGCGCCTACCTCGCCGCCCATGGTGTACCGCGCTCGCTGGAGGACCTGGCGAACCATCGGCTGGTGCACTACGTGTCGGTACTGGGCAGCCGGTCAGCGGGTTTCGAGTACCTGGTCAGCGGCAGGGTGCATTACCTGCCCATGGCCGGCAGCGTGACAGTGAACAATGCCGAGGCTTACAGCGCCGCCTGCCTGGGCGGGCTGGGTCTGATCCAGGTGCCGCTGCACGGTGTGCGCGAACTCCTTGAAAGCGGCGAACTGGTGGCGCTCCTGCCGGAATTCCAGGCGCCGCCACTGGAAGTGACCCTGCTCTATGCGCACCGCCGGCTGCCCCGGCGTGTGCGGGCATTCATGGACTGGCTGGAACAGGTGGTTGAGGGCCAGACCGCGCCCGTCTCTCAGGGAGCGTAGGTACAGCGGTTGCGGCCGTTGTGCTTGGAGTCGTAGAGGGCCTGGTCGGCCTTGATGAGGGCCTGGTTGAGACTGTCGCCGGCATCCAGCCTGCCCAGACCGATGCTGATCGTCACCGGGTGGGCCGCCGGGGCTTCCCGCACCGTTGCCAGGAGTAGTTGCATGCGCCGCTGGACCTCGTCGGGCGTGATGTCCCAGAGGTAGACCCCAAACTCTTCACCACCCAGGCGGGCGAACTCGAAGTCGCCCAGCACCGCGCGAATATTGCCTGCCACCCGTTGCAGCACCTCGTCGCCGATGTCGTGCCCGTAGCTGTCGTTGACCTTCTTGAAGTAGTCGATATCCACCATGGCCAGGTAGCGCATCTGGTCGACAGTGCTTGCCTCCAGGCGGGAGGCGGTACGGGTCATGAAGGCGCGTCGATTGGGGATCTGCGTCAATGCGTCCATATAGGCCTGCTCCATCAACAGCTTGGCCATCAGGTAGTTGTGGAGCTTGCCCTGACGGAGGCGCACGTATGTGTACGAGGTGATCGAGGCGAAAATGAGCACGTAGAACAGGATCAAGGTGCCCTTGAGTTCGAGCACCGGAATGCCGCCGACGAAGGGATTGAGCAATCCCCAGGTCAGCGCCTGCGCGGAAAAGAAGCTGTAGTTGTTGTGCGGCAACACCGAGGCGAAGAAGACCACGCTGGAGGCGGTCAGGGTCAGCCAGAGCGGTTGCAGGTCAAGGGGAATGCCTGCAATTACCAGCCGTGCGCTGACGCAGTAGAGGGTCACGTAGACCAGGTTGAGTACGTAGAAATGCCAGGCCTTGCGAACCAGCGGGACGCACGCGGCCAGAACTACAAGCACGGCCAGCAGCGCAATGGACTTGAACGTGAAGCCCTGCCCGCCCTCGAAGCTCACCACCAGGTCGAAAAGGAACCAGAGCACGATGCCGACACCCAGCACCAGCACGCAGAAGGTGCGCAGGCGCTCGAAGTCGTATTGCTGGAACTCGGCCTTGAGTTCGGTTGTAACGGCCTGGTGCAATAACTGGGATTCGACGGTGCGGAACATAAGGCCCTCCGATGGCGACTCAAGCAGCCTAGTTCAGCCGTGGAAAGGCGATGGAGCGGAAATCGACTGAGCTTGCGTCATTGCGGATGGGTTGCCCGGACGTCCTGATCGGACGGCTGGCGAATAAAAGGTTAGGCATTCCTCAAAAGCACAGGTATTGTGTCGAGCGCTGTGATGCATGTGTCACCGGAAAACGGTCTGTACTTTAGCGGTCCCCTTTTCATCGGTTGCCGATTCTCTGCACTCAGTGACAGGCTGGAACGTTCCAGCCCAGCAATAACTCAGTTTCTAGGAGACATTCCAATGTCCGAGCGCCAAACCGGCACCGTCAAGTGGTTCAACGATGAAAAGGGCTTCGGCTTCATTACCACCGATAACGGTCCCGATCTGTTCGTTCACTACCGTTCTATCCAAAGCGCCGGCTTCAAAAGCCTGAAGGAAGGCCAGAAGGTCTCCTTCATCGCTGTGCAGGGCCAGAAAGGCCTGCAAGCCGACGAAGTGCAAGTGCTGTAAGCACAAGCCGATAAAAGAACCGGCCTTCGGGCCGGTTTTTTTTTCAGTCGTTCCAAATGGCCCACCCCGGCCATCACGTACAGAGAAGTGATATGCGCATCAAGACCTCCCACAGCAGCACCCCCAAAGCGCCGGCCGCCACCACCAGCAGCGAAGCCCTGGAAGCGCAGATTGCCGCCTTCCTGAACAAGGGTGGCGAGATCCAGGAAATCGCCAAGGGCGTCAGCGCCCAGGTCGCGCCGAGCCGCCATATCCGCATCGGCAACAAGTAAGTCCCTCTGGGCGCCCCGGGGCGGACAGGTGCCAGACCTTCCGCCCGGCGTCACCGCTCCGTCCTGCCGATGGGCGGATGCTGCAATGAATCTCGCCCGACTAAACTTCCCCACAGGCCGAATGCGGCCGGAAACCGGGGGTAACGGTCGGATGGGGGCCGGCGTCAGCCAGCTGGGAGGTGTCCCATGCAGCGGTACTACTACATCAGCGACAACCTCAAAGACCTGGAAAGGGTCGAAGACGAGCTCGAAGCCCAGGGCATCGACCACGAGCAGATCCATGTGCTCAGTGATCGCGATGCCGATGTCGAGCATTACCATCTCCACGACGTCTCCTCCGTGATGAAGCGCGACATGGTGCATTCCGGCATGATCGGCGTCGGCATCGGCGTGGCCCTGGCGGCCATGGTGATGCTGGTGGCCTGGTACAGCGGCTGGACCGGCACCGCCGCGGGCTGGATTCCCTTTATCTTCCTTGCCATCGCCCTGTTCGGCTTCAGCGTCTGGGAAGGCAGCCTGTTCGGAATCCAGACGCCCAATGCCGTGGTGAAACGCTTCCAGCGCACGCTGGACGAAGGCAAGCATGTGTTCTTCGTCGACGTGAAACCCACTCAGGAACCGATACTCGCCCGCGTCGTCAGCCACCATCCGATGCTCAGGACCGCCGGCATGGGCCAGGCCACGCCAGACTGGGCCGAGAACCTGCAACACCGCCTGCATCAATTGCGCAAGATGATGTAGCAGCACCTCGCGGCGGCGGATGCAACGCCCAGCGTCATCCGCCGCTTCACACCACTTCCCTTCAGCCCTGATCCGGCACCGTGCTGGCTCGCGCCTCGGCCAGCAGCCAGTCGATCAGGCGACGCACCTTTTCCGGGGGTGGCGACCGGCGGCTCCAAGCCAGCCGATAGGCCCAGGGCGTCGGCAGGCGACACCCCTCGCCGAAGGGCAACACCAGCCGCCCGTTGGCAATGTCGTCGCAGGCCAGGGCCGTTGACCCCAGTGCGAACCCCTGCCCGCTCACCGCTCCCTGGATGGCATGGCCGATCAGGCCGAAACGCATCCCGCCCCTGACCGGCCCCGGCTCGCCGACAAAGGTGGCGAACCAGTCTTCCCAACTGGGCAGATGCAGGTTGGCGGTGTTTTTCCAGTGGGTGTGGATAAGTCGCGCGCCCAGCATGTCCCGCGGCTCGCGTATCGGGCCGAACTGTTCCAGGTACGCCGGACTGCAGACGGGGAAGAACTCTTCGAGAAACAGCAACTCGCTGGCGGGCATGGGGGTTTCGGTGGTGGTGAAGCGGATGGCGAGGGTGGCCTCGCCCCGCTCGAGGTCCACCAGTTGCTCGGTAGCCTCGAGGCTGAGCGTGATGTCCGGGTTGCTGGCGGCGAACTGGTTGAGCCGACGCATCAGCCAATGGCTGGCGATCGACGGCGCACAGGTGATGTGGATGGGGCCCTCGTCCTGGCCACGCAGTTCGTCGGCACCGCGGGTGAGCAGCTCGAAGGCCTGGGTAACGGTGGCGGCCAGGCGATGACCTTTGTCATTGAGCGTGACCGTGTTGCGCGTGCGGTCGAACAGGCTCACGCCCAGCTCGCTCTCTAGCAGGCGGATCTGGCGGCTCACCGCTCCCGGGGTGACGGAAAGCTCCTGGGCGGCCTCGGTGAAATTACGGCTGCGGGCGGCGACCTCGAAGGTGCGCAAGGCGATGAGCGAAGGAAGACGCATGACGGGTTCGCTTTGAGTTCTAGTCAAAGCATGATGACAAATCATCGTTTGAATGCAAGGCGCCCGAGGACCGATCCTGCGCCCATTGGCGGCCTCTGCCGCGCCCCTCTGCCTTGCGAGTCGAACGATGAAACCCTCCCGCCTTCCCCTGGACTGGTTCGCCTGCGGACTGATGTTCGTCCTCTGCATCTGCTGGGGTTTCCAGCAGGTGGCGATCAAGCTGACCATCGACGACGTGCCTTCGATCCTGCAGCTCGCCGTCCGCTCCGGCGGAGCGGCCCTGGTGCTGGGCGCGCTGGTGCTGTGGAAAGAAGGTCGCGGTGCCTTCACCGACGGAACCCTGCTGCCCGGCATCGCCGTCGGCACGCTGTTCGCGCTGGAATTCCTGTTTATCGGCGAGGGGCTCAACCACACTAGCGCCTCGCACCTGTCGGTATTCCTCTATACCGCGCCCATGTTCGCGGCCCTCGGCCTGCACCTGATGCTGCCGGAGGAACGCCTCTCCCCCGTGCAATGGCTCGGTGTCATGGTGGCCTTCGGCGGCATTGCCACCGCTTTCCTCGGCCAGCCCTCCGACGCACCCGGCAATGTACTGCTGGGCGATGCCTATGCCCTGTGCGGCGCCGCAGCCTGGGGTGCCACGACCCTGGTGATCCGTGGTTCGTCGCTGTCCGAGGCCAACCCGGTGAAAACCCTCTTCTACCAGTTGTTCGGCGCCGTCCTGCTGCTGACCGTCGTGGCCTTCAGCACCGGCAAGACCGACATGCAGCTGACCCAGAAGGCAGTCATCAGCCTGGCCTTCCAGGTGGTGGTGATCGCGCTCATCAGCTACCTCGCCTGGTTCTGGCTGCTGCGGCGCTACCTGGCGACCCGTCTGTCGGTGCTGTCCTTCATGACCCCACTGTTCGGCGTGACCTTCGGCGTGCTGGTACTGGGAGAGACGATCGACCTGTCCTTTGCCATCGGCGCCACCCTGGTGCTGGGCGGCATCGTGCTGGTCAGCGGAGCGGAGCTGCTGCGCGGTCGCCGGCAGCGCAAGTTATCGACGCCTTCCGAGGCCTGATCGATCGAGGGCTAACGCAACTGCGAGACGGTGATCAGCGCCGACGGATACGATCGACCAGCACCCGCCCGTCCTGCCCCCAGCGCCCGCGCACTTCCACGACGTCCCCGACGCCGGGCGACTTGTCGATCCGGGTGCCGGGGCCGACCACCAGCTGTAGCGAATCCAGCGTCCAACCTTCCCCCAGCACACCCTGAAGCCGAACCCGCGACCCCACTGGGCTGGGTGCCGGTTGGCCGTTGCTATCGCGAGCACCTTGATCGATCCAGTCGACAATCAACTGGACTTCCTCATCGCTGAGAAAGGGCGGTCCGTCATAGGGCATCTGTGGCTGCGACTGGCCTCGAATACGCCGCACCAGCTCACTGGCACCCGAAGCACCGGGCACCACGCGCACGCGCTCATGGCGATCGAGGATGGCGGCGTAGGAGCTCAGCAGCAGGCCTTCCGGAGCCGAGCCCATCAGGCCGTAGGCGGAATGACATTTGACGCAGCGGCTGGCGAAGATCGGCGCCACATGCTGGTAGGTCACCGGCTGCCCCTCAGATGGGCGCAGTAATGGCGCCGGATTGAGGATGGCATCCGCTGGTCGGTTGCCGGGCTGCAATCCACCGGCTATCCAGTCCTCGACCAGGCCGATCTCGGCATCACTCAGAAAAGGTGGCCCGGTCATCGGCATGCGCGGCTGGCTCTGTCCCTTGAGACGCCGGATCAGCTCGCTGCTCGCCGGATCGCCGCTGACCACCACTTGGCGAATACTGCTGCCCTTGAGCAGTTCCTCCAGGCTTGTCAGGCGTAGACCGAGTGGCGCCCCGTCGCCGGCATGACACATCACGCAGCGCGCCTGGAGGATGGGCTGGATATCGTCGAAGCTCACGTCCTGCGCCAGGACCAAGGCCGGCGCCAGCATCAGCGAGCAGAGTTTGACCAGCCCCGGGACCTTGCCCATTTCGACCTCGACTCAGCATGGGTTGCCTCGCTAAGCCTAGTGAAAACAACCTGCTTTGCGCTGTCGCGCGGAACCCCGCCCCAATCTGCCGGTCAGTCTATTCGAGGCCGGCGTGTGCCGACCCCAAGCCCCGGGCTCTATTCAGTCGCCGCTGTGGACCCCGGGGCTTTCTGCTGCGTGAAAGGTCAGAAACGTCCGTATACAGATTTGCCTGATTGGCTGGTTTCCTCAGAGCTTGCCGTAGGCAATGATGGCGGCCGCGTGTCGCAACTGGAGAAACATCGCATGAAACCTGCCCCCCGCCTCACCGCCCTGCTGCTTGGCGCCGGCCTGCTGGCCAGCCTCGCCGGCTGCGATCTGGCCGAGGAATCGGCCAACAAACTGGCGGAAAAAGCCGAGGCGGCCGCCCAGGAAATCGCCCGGGAAGCCATCGGCGAAGCGGTAAACGAATTGAACAAGCAAGTGGACGAAGCCCAGGCATCGGCCAAGGAACTGCTGGGTGAACCAAAAAAGGACGAAGCCCGCGACGAGCAACCCCGTGCGCCATCGAGCAAGAATGAGGGCCAGGAAGAAGACGCCATGCTGCCACCCTCCGGAGTCGAGACCTGATCCCTGGCGATTTCGGCCGCGAATTCCCTGTCGCGGCCTACCGGCCTCAGGCGCGCAGATAGCGCGGCAAGGGCTTTCTATGAAGTACCTTCAGTGACTCCACCGGCGGAACTTCGCCGTGCTCCAGTGCCAGGTCGCGCTGGAGCGTGCTGACCAGCCAATCCAGTTGCGCCGTCGCCGCCACCACGCGCTGGAAGAATTTCCCCTCGCGCTCGAGCGTCAGCACGAAGCCCCCATCGGGTCGAGGCTTGGTGCTCAATTCGTATTCCGGAAAGGCGCCGATCAGCTTGTCAAAATCCAGATCCATGTCTTCTCTCCCAGAAAAATGATTGCTCCTGCACCCCACTTTGCAGCGTGCATGCCAGCGCTATGACAACGGAAACGCCAAATAAATCAGTCGGTTGCAAAATTTTTGAACAGTTTTTTCCATGCATTGCGCACGATCAGGGGGATGAGAAGCGTGCAACTTGCAAGACCTTTGAAATGCAAAACCCCCGGCAGGAGCGAACTCCGGACCGGGGGTTTTGTATTCAAGGCCGCGGTGTGCGCGGCCTTCGGGTCATTCAGAGCAACTCGATGCGATCGTCTTCAATGCGGATCAGGCCCTGCTTGTAGAGGCCACCAATGGCCTTCTTGAAATTGCCCTTGCTGGCGCCGAAGCGCTGGCTGATCAGTTCCGGCGGGCTCTTGTCGGAAAGCTTCAGCACTCCGCCTTCAGCGCGCAATGCCGCGATGATCTGCTCACCCAGGTCGCTCACAGCCTCCACCCCCACCGGTTGCAAGGTCAGGCTGATCTTGCCATCCGGACGAATCTCCCTGATGTAGCCCTTTTCACGCATGCCGTTGCGCACGAACTTGAAGACTTCGTTCTTGTGCAGCAGGCCCCAGTGCTTGCCGTCGATGATGGCCTTGAAGCCCAGATCGGTCTTCTCGACCACCAGCAAGTCCACTTCCTGGCCCGGCTTGTAGTGGGGTGGAGTGGTGTCCAGGTAACGATCCAGGCGCGCGGTGGCGGTGACGCGGCGGGTACGTTTATCGAGGTAGACGTGCACCACCGCGTAGTCGCCGACTTGCAGCGGGCGCTTCTCTTCCGAGTGGGGCAGCAGCAGGTCCTTGGGCAGGCCCCAGTCGAGGAACAGGCCGACGCGATTGATCTCCACCACCTTGAGGCTGGCGAAACCGCCGACCTGCACCTTGGGTTTGAGGGTGGTCGCCACCGGACGGTCTTCGCTGTCCAGATAGAGGAAGACATTGAGCCAGTCGCCCACCTCGGTGGGTTGGTCCTTGGGCACGTAGCGTTTGGGCAGGAGGATTTCGCCATCCGGGCCGCCGTCCAGGTACAGACCGAAGTCGGTGTGCTTGGCCACCTGAAGTGAATTGAAACGCCCGATAAGTGCCATCTTCGCAACCTCTGTAAGTCGAGGCGGCATTCTACCTGCTGGCTGATCTGCGGACCACGAGTGCCGCAGGCTGGAGCAGACACCACGAAGCTCGGGAAAACAGCCTTTCATCGCCTGATGCGTTGTAGAGGGGGTCCTGAATTTTCATTCTGCAAAACTGTCTACTGGTCGCTAGCACAACGATGTTTCAGAATCATGTCTTCGCAAGCGCGATCCATGTATTCCGGCATCAATCGATGGATTCTCACTGTCACATCTCAGGAGTTCCTGTGCGCCCATTCAGCCGTTGGCTGTCGCAGTCCCTTTCGCTCGCAACACTTGGCGTGCTTTTCCTGGTGATTCCCCTCGCCAGCCGCTACTGGCTGGGCTGGTCCAATCCCTTCGGCTACCTCTCCGACCTCGCGTTCGGCAGTTTCCTGATCGTGCTGCTATACGGCCGCTCGCTGTTGCTGGCACTCCCGCTGATGCTGCTTTGGAGCTTCATGATCCTCGGCAATGCCGAGCTGATCGGCGCCGTGGGGCGCATGCCGGAAACCAGTGACCTCAAATACCTGCTCGACCCGCAGTTCGTCAGCCACTCGACCCAGGGTGGCGGCATCACCCACCCGTACCTGGGCCTGGCGCTGGGTGCCAGCCTGCTGGCCTGCCTGCTGTGCTGGCGGCGCCGGCACCGCCCGCTGAACTGGAAGTGGTTCGCCACGCCGGCCGCCTTGCTGATGGGGCACGTCACCCTGCAATACGTGCAGCCCAGCGACGCCGACCAGTGGCAACAATTCAACCTGCCGCACAAGCTGATGGCCAGCGCAGTGAATGTCGGCCAGTTGGCCGTCGAGGACTGGCTCGATGGCGACAAACCCGAGGTTCCACCGGACATCGCCGGACTGGCGCGCCTGGACCTCGACGGCACGCCGCTGCTCTCCGGCCCTGGCCGTGCGCGCAACGTCCTGGTAATCACCCTGGAAGGCATCCCCGGTGCCTACATCGCTGCCAACCGCGCCGCGATCAACAGCAGCTACCAGGATTCGCTGATGCCCAAGCTCAGTGCCTGGGCCGAGCGCGCCATGACCACGCCGGACTATGTACTGCACAGTCACCAGACCATCCGCGGCCTGTACGCCATGCTCTGCGGTGACTACAGCAAGCTGGACTCGGGCACGCCCAAGGGCCTGGAATTGCTGAACAACCCCGCCCGGGCCAAGGCCTGCCTGCCTGCGCAAATGCACCAGCACGGCTTCAGCACCCACTTCCTCCAGGGCGCCGGGCTGCGCTTCATGGCCAAAGACAAGATCATGCCGCAGATGGGCTTCGACAAGACCCTTGGACGCGACTGGTTCCGCAACAAGGCCTATCTGGAATTCCCCTGGGGCATGGATGACAAGTCCTTCTTCGAAGGTGCGCAGACCTATGTGAAGCAACTGCGCCAGCAGAAGAAGCCGTGGATGCTCACCCTGCTCACCGTCGGCACCCACCAGCCCTACTCCGCCCCGGTCGAATACCTGATGCGCTATCCGGACTCCAAGAAGGCGGCTATCGCCTACCTGGACGACGCGGTGGATGCCTTCCTCACCGGCCTGGAGAAACAGGGCGTCCTGAAGAACACCCTGGTGATCGTCACCTCCGATGAATCCCACGGCATCGAGAACGTTCGCCTCGCCTCGGCGTGGGGCTTCAACCTGGTGCTGGCTCCCGAGCAGGCCTCGCTGCCGCCGATCAAGAGCGGTGTGTACGGGCATGTCGACCTGACCGCCTCGATCCTCGATTACTTCGGCTACCGGGTACCGCAGAACCTGTCCGGCCGCTCGCTGTTCCGCGACTACGAAACGGGCCGCGAGATCATGTCCTACACCAACGGCAAGCTGCGCTACCACGACGGCAAGCAGACCTTCACCGAGTGCGACTTCCGCCTGGTCTGCCGGCGCTACCAGAGCGAAGGTTTCATCGCCGACGAGGCCCGCTACCAGGGCAGCTTCAGCGGCAAGAAGGCCCGCCTGGTGTCCCAGCGCGCAGCGTTGCTCGACCAGTCACTGCAAGGCGGCAACCTCGGCCAGGAATACCAGTTCGCCACCCGCGAGCGCATTCGCCTGAAAGAGAAAGCCAAGGATGACTGGGCCGACAACCTGATCGGCGCCCAATACATGGAACTGCCGAAGGACAGCCGGACCAGCGTGCAGATGACCATCAAGGTCGTGCGCATGGACAAGCAAGGCGCCCAGTTGCGCCTGAAGGCCAAGGAGTTCGAGCGTGATGTGGCACTGCCGATTCCGGAAATGCCGCTGCTGAAACAGGGCAAGCCGCTCAAGGTCAAGTTCGCCTTCGACAACCCTGAAGCGCGCAAGGCCTTCTCCTTCCACCTCCTGGCCGAAGGCCGAGGGGTGATCGAGATCAGCGACTTCCGGGTCAGTACCGAACCGCTGCCGCCGCCCACCCAGGCCGTCGACAACAATGGCCAGGTCGCTCAGAAGCGCCCGCTGCACCCCATTACCACCCTCTTCGGCTTGCTGGCACGTCAACAGGATGCAATGGAGAGTGAACTGGAGAATCCGGGCGAAGAGCGCGCCGTGCTGCCGGAAAGCACCGAACTGCGGTTGCAGCAGTATCACTGAGCGGCGGGATTGAGCTCACACAAGAAGGGCGGCTTGGCCGCCCTTCTTACGTCTGACCCCCTTTGGGTTCAGGTCGAAACCTGTGGCGCTGCCTCCGACTCGGCGCGCGCCGTTGCCATCAGGATCCGCGCGCAGCAAAGTTCCTCCATCTCCAGCAGCCAGGCCTCTACCTGCTGTGCCGTCAACTGCGCGGTGAGTCCATAACGGCGCCCGCCCCATACGGCTACGAACAGTGCATCAATACTTTCCGGACGCGGCTGGCGCGGCATATCGGAACAGGCGGCCACCGCTTCGCGCCACTTGCCCGCCACCTCCTGATACACCCGTTGGTGGTGCCAGGGTTCGGCGATGAGGCGCTCCAGTTCCATCAACTCGGTATCGAAGAAGGGCCTCGCCTGCTCATGCGAATGGCCACAGGAGAGCCGCACCAGACGGCGTACACGGGTCTGCCAATCGACGCCCGTCGCCAGCACCACTTCGCGCTCCAGACGTTGCAGGAGCAGGTCGAGCTGATGGCGGATATAGCCGGACAGCAAGGCTTCCTTGCTGGGGAAGTAATCGTAGAGCGTGCCCACGGCAACGCCGGTTTCCAGGGCGACGGCGCGGGTCGTCACGCCGCTCCAGCCGCGCTGGCGAAGAATCCGAACGAAGGCTTCGTAGATGGCCTCCACCGTGAATCGGGCGCGGGCCTGTGAGGGCCGCTTGAGCGGCTTGTTGCGGGGTTTTGCGGACTCCATGGGTCTCTCTTGCGGTTTCCGAACCCGAGCTGAAAGGGCTCTTGCTAGCCTGTTCCAACCCCACCAGAACTGGAGCCGGAAATGTCGAATCGCAGCACAGTATCACGCCTGTTCACCCGCAAGGGCGCCCTTGATCAGACCCGCCTGGTGCAACAGGAAGAAAGCCTGGAAGCGGCCGACGGGGAGATCGTCCTGCGCCTGGACCTGTTCTCCCTCACCACCAACAACATCACCTACGCCGCCTTCGGCGACTCCATGCAGTATTGGCATTTCTTCCCCACGCACGAAGAAGGCTGGGGTCACATGCCAGTGTGGGGTTTTGCCGATGTGCTGGACTCCAAAGTAGCGGGCATCGAGATCGGCGAGCGCTTCTACGGCTACTTCCCCATCGCCAGCCATGTCCGCATGCAACCGGAGCGGATCACGCCACGGGGCTTCTACGATGGCGCCGAACACCGCCGCAACCTCACCTCGGCCTACAACCAGTACACGCGCTGCAGTTGGGACAGCTACTACAGCCCCGACACCGAGGCGCTGCAGATCCTGCTCAAGCCGCTGTTCCTGACCTCGTCCATGCTGGCGGACTTCCTCGACGACAACGACCTGTTCGGCGCTCGCCAGGTGGTGTTTTCCAGCGCCTCCAGCAAGACCGCCTACGGCACCGCCGCCTGCCTCGGACGCCAGACAGGTCGTCATCTGGTCGCCATGACGTCCTCCCGCAACAGCGATTTCGTCGAAGGCCTCGGCTGCTACCAGCAGAGCTGCACCTACGACCAGCTGGAAAGCCTGGCGACTGACCTGCCCACCCTCTACGTCGACTTTTCCGGCGACCTCGCGCTGCGTACCCGCGTACACCGGCACTTTGGCCCGAGCCTGGTGTACAGCTGCTTCGCGGGCTCGGCACAGACCCCGGAAGCCCATGCACTGAGCTGCCCGGTCGGCCCGCAACCGGAGTTCTTCTTCGCGCCCATCCAGATCCGCAAGCGCAATGCCGAATGGGGGCCGGAACAGGTCAGCAGGCATATCGGCGAGGGGCTGCTGGACTTCTACCAGCAGGTCAGCCGTCCGCCCCGCCCCTGGCTAACGGTCAAGGAAGGCCAGGGGTTCGAAGCGGCGCAGGAGCTGATCGCCAACCTTTTCCATGGCCGGGTAGCCGCAGATGAGGGCCATGTGATCCGCCTCTGAGGCGGATCAGGGCAAGGTCGCGCGGGTGGCGTTGCGGCTGTGCGCACCGAAGTGGCGGATCAGTCGCACCAGTATCTGATTGAGCTGGACGTCCTCAGGCAGCGGCGCGAGCTGGTTGCCCTGGCTGAACCCAACCTGGGACTGACCACCCGCCAGCCAGTGAGCGATGCGCTCGTCGAAATCATCGGCGGCATCGTAAGACTCCTGGGACACCACCAATCGCAGGGACTCCCCGTCGAATGTCGGGTAGTCAGCGTCGATACGGGTGTCGGCGTAAGCGCGCAGCAACGGGTTGTCGTTGCTGCCTTCGCGCAGCAGCTTACGCAGCCATTCGGCCTGGTACTGCTCCACCTGGGTATGCCGGTTGGCCACCTGCTCGATGGCCGCGAGCTTGTCGGTGTCCAGTCCAACCGCGGCCTTCAGGGCGACCCAGAACAACCGGAGCGTGCCGTGACCCGGCAAGGCCTTGGCGTGATAGGGCTGGGTGAGGTCCTGGATGTAATGCAGCCCCCAGCCGAGGAAGCGATAGCCCCAGTAGGGGTGCCCGCTCTCGAAGGCGAAGCGTGCCAGTCCGAGGTACTGATAGACCCGTACTTCGGGATAGGTGCGCGCCAGGTAGGGTGCGGCCCGGTAGATGAGTTCGTCTTCGTGGTAGTAGCCGATGTGGAACGGCGCCTGGGACGAGTATTCGAAACGCGCGTCGCCGAAGGGCTGCTTGCCGAAGTTGTAACGGGCGCCGACTTCGCCGGGGTTGTCGCTGAACAGATTGATGTCATGGCCGTAGTCCGGCTCATCCGCAGCGCTGGCGACCACCGCCAGCGCCGGCAAGGTTTCGCCGGGCTGCACCTGGTAGAAACGCCATTCGCGCCACAGGCTGAGCTTGCGGAAGACCAGCACGTCGGACGCATCCAGCAGCGTCCGTCCGCTCCAGTCCATGCCGGGCAGGGCCTGGACGAAGTACGCCAGCTTGATCTCCGGATTCACCCGCAACGCCATGAGGAAGGCCTTGCGATGATCGCCACCGTGGGTCGGGATCCAGCGCAGGTCGTCAGGGCGGGCCGGGTAATCCGCGAGGGTTTCCTGGAAGAACTCCTCCTGCTCGTCCAGCAGCTGCTCGAGGGCCACGCCCTCCTCTTCCAGAAAGGATTCCAGACTCTCCACCGGCACCGGCGGCGCGTCCTTGATCTGCGGCAGGTTGGCCAGCGCCAGGGCGGTGCCCAGGGCATGGTTGGACCAGGCCATGGCAGCGGATGGCAAGCCGACGAGGCTCAGGCTGAGGGCGAGCGCCAGGTACTTCATCGATCACTCCGTGATGGATTTCAAGCAAGGCCCGGCAGGGTAGCAGCCATGCCACACGGCTTCACTGTCCAGCCAGGACAGCCAGACTCACCAATCAAGCCGACAGGAATGACTCTAGTGCATGAATCGAAACGGCCGCCCGAGGGCGGCCGTTTTGCGTGTGTCGTTTACTACTGGATCTCTTCAGGCACCACCACCACCCAGTTCTTGTCCGCCGTCACCGGCAGTCCCTGCTTGGCCTGGGCTTCGGCATTGCGCTTCTGCATGGCGGTGATCTGGTCCATGTACTTGGCCTTGCGGTTCACCCACACGTTGATACCGCCTTTGGCCACGTCGGTGCCGTGGAACATCATGTAGCCGTCGCTGATGGGGGTATCGCCGGCAGCCAGGATGGGCTTCTTCCACTCATCGATGTAGGTGAGGATCGCCGCGTACTTGCCGGACATCCAGGTCGCGGGAGTCCACAGATAGGGCGTCAGCTCCAGATCGAGGTTGGCCTTCTCGTCATACTTGCCATCGGTGATCTGCTTGCGGCTGGTGGTCACGGCACCGGTCTTGCGGTCCTTCAGCAGGGTGGTGACGCCGATGACGTTCTGCGGTTTGACGTTGTAGCCGTACTTCGGATCCGAGGCGACCATGCGCACCAGCTCTTCGAGCGCGGCGGTGATGATGTACACCTCGATACCGTTCTCGCTGAGCTTGTTCATCAGCTCCTTCTGCCCGGTGAAGATCTTCGGCGGGTTGATCTCGATGGTTTTCACCGCATCCCCTTCGTAATAGGTAGCGGGGATCGGCTTGCCATAGGCCATCAGTTCGTCGACGTACCCTTTCAGCTCACGCAGGGTGAAACCGGAGAACACCTGGGCGACCCAGGGATAGCAGACCAGGTCGTCCACTTCGCAGAGGCGGTAGTAATAGCTGTTCAGGCTTTCCTTTTGCCCGTTGACGTCCTTGAACGGGATCAGCTTGAGCGAGGGATCGAGCTTCTCGCGGGTGAGCACGCCCTTCATCTCCAGGAACGGCAGCAGGGACTCCTCCAGGTCGTAGCGATAGCTGGTGTTGTCCATGTCGAACACCGCGAAGTTGCCCTGGTTGGCATGCTTGGCGATCAGCGCATCCAACTGTTTGGCGGCTGGTTCCGGCCAGTGTTTCAACTCGGTAGCGGCCTGGGCGGTACTGGCCAGGCCGATGGACAGCACGACGGACATCAGTGTCTTGGCGATCTTCATCTTCTTGTTCCCTTGATGATTGGCGTGAGCGTGAGGAAGCCCCGAACCCTGCTTCGCCGCCGAACCTAGCAAAGGCCCTGGACGCGACCCGCATCAGAACGACCTCCAGCGTCCTCATCGCGCCATCCGATCAGTCGTGGGAATACTGCTGGATTCAGTCGCCCTCGCCCGCCTGCGGCTAGACTCAACCTCCCCTCGAGCCGCCAGGAGAAGCGTCATGCTCAAAGCCGAATACAAGACCCGTGGCCCGGTGCCCCAGGACGTGATCGAAGCCGTGGAACTGGAGCTCCCGCCCGTGGCCGCCGGCCAGGCGCTGGTGAAGGTGCTGGCGGCGCCCATCAACCCGTCCGACGTGCTCACCCTGACCGGGGAATACGGCATGCTGCCGCCGCTGCCTGCCATCGGCGGCAATGAAGGCGTTGGCGAAGTGCTCGAAGTGGCCGCCGACGTCACGAGCCTCAAGCCCGGCCAGACCGTGCTGCTGCCGGTGGGCTGCGGCACCTGGCGCACCCATCTGCTCGCCGATGCCAAGCAACTGATCCCGCTGCCCAGTGCCGATCCGCAGCAACTGGCGATGCTCACGGTCAACCCGCCCACTGCCTACCTGATGCTGCGCGACTTCGTCGACCTGCAGCCGGGCGATTGGGTGATCCAGAACGCTGCCAACTCGGGGGTGGGTAGCTACCTGGTCCAGCTGGCAAAGATTCGCGGACTGAAAACCATCAACGTGGTACGTCGCGAATCGGCAGTTGCCGGCGTGCAAGCCGAAGGCGGCGACGTGGTGCTGGTGGACGGCCCCGACCTGCCCAAGCGCGTCCGTGAAGCCACTGGCGGAGCACCGGTGAAACTGGGTATCGACGCCGTGGGCGGCGCTTCCACGGATCACCTCGCAGCCAGCCTCGCCGAAGGTGGGGTGCTGGTGAACTACGGCCGCATGAGTGGCGAGCCGTGCCAGGTGAATCCCGGCTCCTTCGTGTTCCGCGACGTAACTCTGAAGGGTTTCTGGCTGGCGCGCTGGTTCCGCCAGGCGACCCCGCAGCAGCAGATGCAGTTGTTCGGAGAACTGATCCAGCTGATCGCTACCGGCAAGCTCAAGGCACGCATCGCCGCGACCTACGACATCAGCCGGATCAAGGAAGCCGTTGCCGCCGCAGCCGCTGGCGAGCGCGACGGAAAGATTGTACTGGTGCCGTAAGAAGCGCCCTCACCCCAGCCCTCTCCCGCAGGCGGGAGAGGGAGCAGTACGTGCCTTACCTGGGCCTCGACGCTTTTCCTGTGGGGGCGATTTTAATCGCGAAGCAGGACGCAGTCCTGCCCTGTAGGAGCGAATTCATTCGCGATCAAAGGCCGCTCCCCTGCAAGTGGGAGCGGCCGCAATCCGAACCTCGACGCTTCACCTGTAGGGGCGAATTCATTCGCCAAGCGGGCCGCAGGTCCGCCGGGTTCGCCTCAATGTAGCGCCCAGTAGCCCAGCAACCCCAGATGCACGGCCACGATCAGCCAGAACTTCACCTGGTAGGCCACCTTGCGGTTCTTGTGGCGGATCAGTCTCTGGGCCAGGAATCCGCCGGGCCAGCCGCCAAGAAGTTCATACAGGTGGAGGCGGGATTCAGGCGTGCGTTGCGCCCCGGCCACGGCGAAACGCTTGTCGCGCCAATAGGCAACGAAACACACCACGCTCATCACCAGATAAATGACGAGCAATGCCTGGACTGGCCAGGCAAGGTCGAATGACAAGACTTACTCCGCCGCCGGCTTCTTGCGCTTGAGTGGCGCCAGGCCGTCGTTGCTGACCACGCGGGACTCTTCGCGAGGCTTGCTCGGTTTGCGCTTGGGTGCGGCGGCCTTGGCTGGCGCCTTCTTGTCACCCTTCTTGTCGGTCTTTTTCTTCTTGACGCCGGCGGCCTTGCCGGATGCCTTGACCTTCTTCGGACCGGCGTAGGTGCCCTTCAGCTCCTTGATGACCCGGCGCTCGAAGCTCTGCTTGAGGTAGCGCTCGACGCTGGACATCAGGTTCCAGTCGTTGTGGCAGATCAGCGAGATCGCCAGGCCTTCGCCACCGGCGCGGCCGGTACGGCCAACGCGGTGTACGTACTCATCGCCGGAACGCGGCATGTCGAAGTTGATCACCAGGTCCAGGCCTTCGATATCCAGGCCGCGGGCAGCGACATCGGTCGCCACCAGCACCTTGGTGCCGCCCTGCTTCACGCGGTCGATGGCCAGCTTGCGATCCTTCTGGTCCTTCTCGCCATGGAGCACGAAGGCCTTGTAGCCGCCGGCTACCAGATGGCCGTAGAGGCGATCGGCCTGGACGCGGGTATTGGTGAAGATAATCGCCTTCTGGTAGGTCTCGTTCGCCAGCAGCCAGCGCGCCAGCTGTTCCTTGTGCTCGGGATGGTCGGCCGTGATGATCTGATGGCGGGTGCCTTCGCTGAGTTGGTCGATGCTGTTCAGGCGCAGGTGCAGCGGATCGCGCAGCACGTTGTTGGCCACTTCGCGCAGGGCGTTACCGCCGGTGGTGGCGGAGAACAGCAGGGTCTGTGCGCGGTTGCTGCATAGTTCGGTGATGCGCTGCATGTCCTCGGCAAAGCCCATGTCGAGCATGCGGTCGGCCTCGTCCAGCACCAGCACTTCCACTTCACGCAGGTCGAGGTTGCCGGCATTGAGGTGCTCGATCAGGCGGCCGGGGGTGGAAATCAGGATGTCCGGCAGTTTGCGCAGCAGCGCGGCCTGCACCTTGAAGTCTTCACCGCCGGTAACCAGGCAGGACTTGATGAAGGTGAACTGGGAGAAGCGCTCCACTTCCTTCAGGGTCTGCTGGGCCAGCTCGCGGGTCGGCAGCAGGATCAGTGAGCGAATGCGTTCGCGCGGCTTGGCCTCGCCGATCAGGCGGTTGAGCAGCGGCAGGACGAAGGCGGCGGTCTTGCCGCTACCGGTCTGGGCAGTCACCCGAAGGTCGCGCCCTTCCAGGGCAGGCGGAATGGCCGCCACCTGCACCGGAGTCGGCTCGACGAATTTGAGTTCGGCAACGGCCTTGAGCAGACGTTCGTGCAGGGCGAATTGGGAAAACACAGGGCTACCTCGATCGAAAGCGTAAACAGCTGCATAGGTTACCCGGAGTTGCGAGCAAACGCCCGATTTCCGAGTGATACAGCGACGGAATCGCCCAGCGGGTATACGCTTTTCCCACCCATTTCCGGAGCCTCGACATGCGCGCAGCGTTGATTTATTACATAGCCGCGAGCCTCGACGGCTACATCGCTCGTCCCGACGGCAGCGTCGACTGGCTGGACCCCATCGCGGCATCCGGCGAGGACCACGGCTACCAGGCGTTCTACGACAGCATCGATGGCCTGCTGATGGGGCGTGCGACCTACGAAACCATCCAGGCTTTCGGGGGCGACTGGCCCTACCCGGCCAAGCCCTGCATCGTGCTGAGCCGGAGCGACTTGCCGCCCGCGGCGCCAGAGGTGCAGATCAGTCACGACACGCCGGCCCAGGCCATCGACCAACTGACTGCCGCTGGCTGCAAACGCATCTGGCTGGCAGGGGGTGGCTCGCTGGCGGGGACCTGCTACTCTGCCGGGCTGCTCGACGAACTGGTGGTCAGCTTCATACCGCTGCTTCTGGGCGCGGGTATCCCGATGTTCGCCACCGGACTCGGACGCCGCCTCCAGCTTCGCGAACAGCGCAGCTTCCCCACCGGCGTGGTGCAGTTGCACTACCAACTCCTCCCGGAAGCCGAAACACCGTGACCACGCTGAACATCGCCGCCGCCTGCCTGCTGGACCAAGAAAATCGACTGCTGCTGGTGCGCAAGCGCGGCACCCGTGCGTTCATGTTGCCGGGAGGCAAGCGCGAGGCTGGGGAAAGTGCGCTGCAAGCGTTGCGGCGTGAGCTCTGGGAAGAGCTGCAGTTACGCCTGGAAGCGTCGGCCCTGCGTCCGTTGGGTCGGTTCAACGCGCCGGCCGCCAACGAGGCGGAGACCTGGGTCGATGCGGAAATCTTCGTCGCCCACCTGCCCCACGGTGTGGAAGCCGCAGCCGAACTGGAGGAACTGGCCTGGCTGGAGCCCGGCGAGCCCCATCCGGAGAACCTGGCCCCGCTGCTGCGGGACCACGTGCTAGAAGCCCTGTCGGGCCTGCTTGCGTAGCAGCTTGGCGCTATCCCAACCAATCAGCAGCACCGCCAGCCAGATCGGCAGGTAGGTCCACAGCTGTGCGGGATTGAACGGCTCGCCGAGGAAGGCCACAGCCACCGCGAACAGCAGCACCGGCTCCACATAGCTGAGAATCCCGAACAGCCCGAGCGGTAGCAGTCGGCTGGACGCCATCATCGCGGCGAAGGCCAGGGTCCCCAACAACCCGAGGCCCGGAATCAGCCACCAGAGTTGTGGCGCCTGACTGAAGGCCCCCGGCGGCGAGAAGTTCAGGATCAGCCAGATGGCCAGCGGCGCCAGCACCGCCATTTCCAGGATGAAACCGGACAGTGCGTCCAGCCGCATCCAGCGACGCAGCATGAAATAAGGTGGATAACCCAGGGCGGTGACCAGGGTCAGCCAGGAAAACGCCCGCGTCAGCCAGAGCTCGTGGAGCACCCCTGCCAACGCACAGAGCACCGCCAGCAACTGCAGCGGCCGCAAGTGCTCGGCATAGAACACCCGCCCCGCCACGACCATCGCCAGAGGCAGCAGGAAGTACCCAAGGGAAACCTCCAGCATCCGCCCCTGCAGCGGTGCCCAGAGGAAAAGCCCCCACTGCAGGCCGATCAACACTGCCGCGAGCGGCAAGGAGGCCAATAGCAAGGGTTCGCGCCGCAGACGCCCGAGCACGCTGATGAAGGTGGACCACTGGCGAGTCAGGGCCAGCAACAGGAGCACCACCGGAATCGACCAGAGGACGCGCTGGGCGAAAATCTGCACGCCATCGAGCGGCGCCAGCTCACGCACGTATCCGGGCATCAGGGCAAACAGGACGGACGCCGTCAGCGACAGCGCGACACCGCGACCGGACAGCTTCATGGTCGCCTCGGCAGGCAGGTAAAGGAATGGAGCGAAATCATCTGGGGCCTCGCAAAGCAGCCGGCGAACATACGCCTTCCTTGCCGCGAGCGAAAGCTTATCAAGGGCGAAAACTGACCAGCCGGGCAAGGCCGTCGCCCGCATTGTTGAAAACGGCATGGCGGATTAGCGAAGCGCCCTCTCTTGCCTTACCTGTAGGGGCGAATTCATTCGCCATGGAGGCCGCCGGCCTCCCCTCTTCCCAGGCACAAAAAAGCCCGACCTGAATCAGGCCGGGCAGGCAAGGTGCGCTCGCGGAGCGTCCGCGCACCTGGAGGAGCGGAGAGCGAAACGGTGCGTCAGGCAACCTGGGCCAGTTGAGCCTTGGCCGAAGCCAGGCCTTTCTCCTGGAACTCGTTACCCATGTTCAGGCCTTCGGCGTGGATGAAGGTCACGTCATGGATACCGATGAAGCTCATGGCCTGGCGCAGGTAGGGTTCCTGATGATCCATCGGGCTGCCGGAGTAGATGCCGCCGCGAGCGGTCAGGACGAAGGCACGCTTGCCGGTGAGCAGGCCTTTCGGGCCGGTTTCGGTGTACTTGAAGGTGACGCCGGCGCGCAGCACGTGGTCCAGCCAGGACTTCAGGGTGCTGGGGATGGCGAAGTTGTACATGGGGGCAGCCATGACCAGTACATCGGCAGCCAGGAGTTCCTCGGTCAGCAGGTTGGAACGCTGTAGGGCGGCTTTCTCGCTGTCACTCTGCTGGTCCGCGGGCTTCATCCAGCCGCCCAGCAGGTCGCCGTCCAGGTGCGGAACCTGTTCGATAGCAAGGTCGCGAACGGTGATTTCATCTGCCGGGTGGGCGGCTTGCCACTTGGCGATGAAGTCCTGGGTGAGCTGGCGGGAAACGGAACCTTGCTGACGGGCGCTGCTTTCGATGACGAGTACACGGGACATTTGGGCTACCTCCACCGGGGGTTGATTGCGTCGATGGGGCGCAGATTAGATCGTCATTAATCGATGAAAAAGCGTAAATATCCGCTTCGAAATATCAAGAAAGTTGATTTGTAGTAGGAGGGGCACTAGGCTGCTTGCTGTGCCCGAATTCGCGTTTTGACTACTTGGGATTGCAAGTCAGCTTGATCCGCAGCTTGATGATCGCGCGGCTGAAATTGGCGGTCAGGTAAGCGCTCTTGCCGTTCTCGATGACGGCCTTGCGCACCTTGGGCGTCTCCGGGCCGTTCACGAATACCACTTTGCACTCTGCCGGGGTTCCACCGACGTTCTGAATGTTGATGGCGGCCAGGTTGTTGTCGATGTCCGTGGTGTCGTAGACGAGTTCGGCGCCGTTGTACTGCTTCTCCACTTCGATGGGGTAAGCGAAGGCCAGGGTTGGCAGCAGGGCGAACAAGGCACAGCACAGCTTTTTCATGGGCGATCTCCAGTGCAGAGACCGCCAGCTTAACAGAGCGCCGCAAGCGGAATCAGCGCCATGAGCGCGCGCAATTTGCCGGCATAAGCAGCTAGAGGAGCAGCTCCGCATGAAAGCCCCGCGCGTGACACTGGACCAGTGGCGAACCCTGCAAGCGGTCGTGGACCACGGCGGTTTCGCCCAGGCCGCCGAAGCGACCCATCGTTCGCAATCCTCGGTCAGTTATACGGTTGCGCGCATGCAGGAGCAGTTGGGCGTTCCGCTGTTGCGCATCGAAGGCCGCAAGGCAGTACTGACCGAAGCCGGTGAAGTGCTGCTGCGACGCTCGCGGCAACTGGTCAAGCAGGCCAGCCAATTGGAAGAACTTGCCCACCATATGGAGCAAGGCTGGGAAGCCGAAGTACGCCTGGTGGTGGACGCGGCTTATCCCAATGCCCGCCTGGTGCGCGCCCTCACCGCCTTCATGCCGCAGAGCCGCGGTTGCCGCGTGCGCCTGCGGGAAGAAGTGCTGTCCGGCGTGGAGGAAGTGCTGCTGGAAGGCTCGGCCGACCTCGCCATCACCACACTGGATATCCAAGGCTACCTGGGCGCCGGACTCTGCTCGGTAGAATTCGTCGCCGTCGCTCACCCCGACCATCCCCTGCATCGCTTGCAACGGGAGATCAGCTTCCAGGACCTGGAAAGCCAGTTGCAGGTGGTGATTCGCGATACCGGCCGGACCCAGCCGCGCAACGTCGGCTGGCTGGGTGCGGAACAACGCTGGACCGTTGGCAGCCTGTCCACAGCCGCCAACTTCGTCAGCAGCGGCCTCGGTTTCGCCTGGCTGCCGCGCCATCTCATCGAGCGGGAACTCAAGGAAGGCCAGCTCAAGCCGCTGCCCATGGAGCAAGGTGGTAGTCGCCATCCCTCCTTCTATCTATATGCCAACAAGGACAAGGCCCTCGGCCCGGCGTCGCAGATCCTGGTCGAACTGATCAAGACCTTCGACTCCGCCCCCCTGGATGCCCCCTTCGCCGCTCCGCTTCCCAGCGCCTGACAGGAGGTCACATGTCCTATTTCGAGAACGACGGTTGCCAGCTTCACTACGAGGACTACGGCCGCGGCATGCCCGTGCTGCTGGTGCACGGCCTCGGTTCCAGCACCCGCGACTGGGAATACCAGGTCCCCGCCCTCGCCGCCCATTACCGGGTGATCGCCATCGATGTGCGCGGCCACGGCCGCTCCGACAAGCCCCATGAGCGATACAGCATCGCCGCCTTCGCCGATGACGTGGCGGCGCTGATCGAGCACCTCAAGCTGATCGACGTGCATCTGGTCGGCATCAGCATGGGCGGAATGATCGGCTTCCAGCTCGGTGTCGATCACCCGGAACTGCTCCGCAGCCTGACCATCGTCAACAGCGGCCCCGAGGTGAAACCCCGCACGCCGAAGGATTTCCTGGAGATCGCCAAGCGCTGGACACTCTCGCGCCTGCTCAGCCTCGAAAGCATCGCCAAGGCGCTTGGCGGCCTTCTGTTCCCGCTACCCGAGCAGGCCGACCTGCGCCGCAAGATCGAAGAGCGCTGGCCGCAGAACGACAAGCGCGCTTATCTCTCCGCGCTGGACGCCATCATTGGCTGGGGCGTGCGCGATCGCCTGCAGCGCATCCAGTGCCCGACCCTGGTGATCACCGCCGATAGCGACTACACCCCGGTCGCCCAGAAAGAGACCTACGTGAAGGAACTGCCGAACGCGCGCCTGGTGGTCATCGAGAACTCCCGTCACGCCACTCCCCTGGATCAACCCGAACGTTTCAACGCCACCCTGCTCAACTTCATTGATGAAGTGGAGCGCAACAAGGAACAAATCCCATGCTGAAGAAACTTGTCCTGGGCGCCTGCGCCCTGTTCGTCTCCCTGAACCTGATGGCTGCCGACAAGCCCCACGTGCTGCTGACCACCAGCGCCGGGGAAATCGAGGTAGAACTGGAAGCCGACAAGGCCCCGGTCAGCGTGAAGAACTTCCTCGACTACGTGGATGCCGGTTTCTACAACGGCACGGTGTTCCATCGCGTCATCCCCGGATTCATGATCCAGGGCGGCGGGTTCGATACCGACATGAGCCAGAAAGACACCCGTGATCCGATCAAGAACGAAGCCGACAACGGCCTGCGCAACCTGCGCGGCACCCTGGCCATGGCCCGCACCCAGGCGGTGAACTCGGCCACCAGCCAGTTCTTCATCAATCACAACGACAACGCCTTCCTCGACCACGGCAGCCGCGACTTCGGCTATGCAGTGTTCGGCAAGGTGGTACGCGGCATGGATGTCGTGGACCAGATCGCCAATGTCCCCACCGGCAATCGCGGCATGTTCCAGAACGTTCCGCTGCAACCGGTGGTGATTCTCTCCGCCAAACGGCTCTGACGCCCTCGGCCCGGGCAGGAAGCCCGGGCCGATCGCTTCACCTTCGGATGGATTCGCCATGCTGTTCCAACGCTTCGAGCGCCTGATCGATGTCTTTCGCCAGGCGCCAGACGAAATGCCCCCGCGCAGCGTGCTGCGCTTCTACGCCTATTACCTGCGCCAGGTCTGGCCGATCTTCAGCGCCTTGCTGTTGGTGGGGCTGATCGTTGCCCTGATCGAAGTGGCGCTGTTCAGCTTCCTCGGCCGCATCGTCGACCTGGTCCAGACCACCCCCACGGGCGAACTCTTCCAGCTGCATGGCGCGGAACTGGCCTGGATGGCCGTGGTGACGCTGATCCTGCGACCACTGTTCAACAGCCTGCACGATCTGCTGGTGCACCAGAGCATCACGCCCGGCCTGACCAACCTGATTCGTTGGCAGAACCATCGCTATGTGCTGAAACAGAGCCTGGGCTTCTTCCAGAACGACTTCGCCGGGCGCATCGCCCAGCGCATCATGCAGACCGGCAACTCCCTCCGGGACTCGGCAGTGCAAGCGGTGGACGCCCTCTGGCACGTGCTGATCTACGCGATCAGTTCGCTGGTGCTGTTCGCCGAAGCCGACTGGCGCCTGATGGTTCCCCTGGTGTTGTGGATAGCCGGTTACCTCTGCGCCCTCCACTACTTCGTGCCACGGGTGAAACAGCGCTCGGTGGAGTCCTCCGACTCCCGCTCGCGGCTGATGGGGCGCATCGTCGATGGTTACACCAACATCGCCACCCTGAAGCTCTTTGCCCACACCCGAAAGGAAGAGGATTACGCCCGCGAGGCCATCTGCGACCAGACCCGCAAATCCCAGGCGATGGCGAGGGTGATCACCGCCATGGATGCCACCGTGACCATCATGGGTGGCCTGCTGATCGTCAGCACTTGCGGCCTCGCCCTGTGGCTGTGCAACCAGGGGCTGATCAGCGTCGGCGCCATCGCCCTGGCCACCGGCCTGGTGATCCGGATCATCAGCATGTCCGGCTGGATCATGTGGGTGGTCACCGGCATCTTCGACAACATCGGCCAGGTGCAGGACGGTATGCAGACCATCGCCGTGCCGCGTCAGGTGACCGACCAACCGGACGCTCAACCGCTGAAGGTCGACCGGGGCGAGGTACGCTTCGAGCACACCGCTTTCCACTACGGCAAAGGCAGCGGCGTGATCGAAGGCCTCGACCTGGTGGTGCGGCCTGGCGAAAAGATCGGACTGGTCGGCCCCTCCGGCGCCGGCAAGTCGACCCTGGTCAACCTGCTGCTGCGTCTCTACGACCTGGAAAGCGGGCGCATCCTCATCGACGGTCAGGACATCGCCCAGGTAACCCAGGAGAGCCTGCGGGCGCAGATCGGCATGGTCACCCAGGACACCTCGCTGCTGCACCGTTCGATCCGTGACAACTTGCTCTACGGTCGCCCCGGCGCCAGTGATGCGGAACTGTTGGAAGCGGTGTACAAGGCCCGCGCGGGTGAGTTCGTTCCCCAGCTTTCGGACGCAAACGGCCGACGCGGATTCGACGCCCATGTCGGCGAACGTGGCGTGAAACTCTCCGGCGGCCAGCGTCAGCGCATCGCCATTGCCCGCGTTCTGCTCAAGGACGCCCCCATCCTGATCCTCGACGAAGCCACTTCAGCGCTGGACTCCGAAGTGGAAGCGGCCATTCAGGAAAGCCTCGAAACCCTCATGCGCGGCAAGACAGTCATCGCCATCGCCCACCGGCTGTCCACGATCGCTCGCATGGATCGCCTGGTGGTGCTGGACAAGGGGCGCATCGTGGAAAGCGGCAGCCACGCGCAATTGCTGGAGCACGGTGGTCTCTACGCGCGCCTCTGGCAACACCAGACAGGTGGATTCGTCGGCGTGGAATGAGTTCTGGCCGCGTCGCTTCATCGACGCGGCTGATCTCCACTACAAGGCGCTTTGATTTCAATCGGGCGCAGCCGGCTGGTCATATGGGCCCCGTATCTGGTTTCACCTGAAACCCACTACGGAACCCGAGAGGATCAGCCCATGAAGATCGCATCCGCCGTCAGCGCCGTTCTCGCCAGCCTCGCTCCAAGTGTGTTCGCACAGGAGCACCAGCGCGACGTAGGCGCCGGCATTCCCGCAGTCGACTATCACTACGGCATGGAACTGGACGTCCAGCGCGTCCTGTATCGCACCGACGCAACCCAGCGCACAGGCGTGGTGCCGGTGACCATGGTCTATGAGGACAGCCAGGGCGACCTGCACAAGGTTCGCTTCCTCGAATGGGGCAGCCATACCAGCAACAGTTGAGCGACAGGAGCCGGGCATCCTCCGGGTACCCGGCTCGCAACGCGTGGCACGCTGGTACCAGCTAGACCAAAATCGAAGTTTTTTCAGGGACTGCGACAAACGGTCGCAGAACCTCAAACTCGGGCGATTGCGAGTGATCAAAAAACGCTCAGATGGGGTACAGGGATCGGGGGCACTTGAACTAACCGTCTTCAATCGGTCAGATAAAGTCCCTTGTAAGCGAAACCCAACAGAGGAACAAAAGCCTATGAAAATGGCCTCGGTTGTAAGCGCCCTGCTCACCAGCCTCGCGCCCAGCGTATTCGCCCAGGATGGCCCTCAGAATCAAGGTTCCGGCATCTCGCCGGTGGATTACCACTACGGGATGGAAGTCGATATCCAGAAAGTGCTGCATCGCACCGACACCTCCCAGAAAACCGGCGTAGTGCCCGTCACGCTCGTCTACGAAGACAGCGACGGCGAAGTCCACAAGCTCCGCTTCCTCGAGTGGGGCGGCAGCACCGCCACCCCCGACCTCCCCCAGATCGGCTGATCAATCCCGCCGATACGGCAGCAGGTCTCGCGCCTCCTCGGCGTAGGCCAGCACGCCACCCCGCTCCTGCACCAGGAAATCGCCCACCGCAGCCCGCAAGCCGGGATGGGCGAGCCAGTGCCAGGAGCGGGTGATCACCGGCTCGAATCCCCGAATCAACTTGTGCTCACCCTGAGCGCCTGCATCGAAGCGCTGAAGTCCCGTGGCAATCGCCTGGTCGATGCCCTGGTAGAAGCAGGTTTCGAAATGCAGCCTGTCGAACTCTGCCAGACAACCCCAATATCGCCCGTACAGGGTATCGCCACCCTGTAGCGAGAATGCCATCGCCACCGGCCGGCCTGTCTGCAGCGCCAGCACCACACGAATGGCTTCCGGCATCCGCTCCGCCAGCAGGCTGAAGAACCTACGCGTCAGGTACGGTGACTGGCCGCGCACCCGGTAAGTGTTGGCGTAGCAGGCGTAGACGAAATCCCAGTCTGCCTCACCCAGTTCCCGACCTTGGCGCCACTGAAACTCGATCCCCTGCCCCGCCACCTGTTCGCGTTCCTTGCGGATCTGCTTGCGCTTGCGCGAACTCAAGGCGTCGAGGAAGTCCTGGAAATCCCGATACCCGTGGTTACGCCAATGGAACTGGCAGCCCAGGCGCTCCAGCCAGCCTTCACGCCCGCGCAGATGGTGGTCGGCAAAGGCATCGGTGAAATTGATGTGCAAGCCGGACAGGTCGTCGGCGGCCACATCGGCGACTACCGCATCCAGTAGCTCGCTGGCTGAGGCGTCGTCCACCGCCAGCACGCGCGCGCCCCCCACCGGGGTAAAGGGCACGGCCGCAAGCAGCTTGGGGTAATAAGGAATGCCCGCGCGCTGGCAGGCATCGGCCCAGGCCCAATCGAACACGTACTCGCCATAGGAATGGCTTTTCAGATAAGCCGGTAGCGCGGCGCGCAACGTGCCTTTCGGTCCACGCAGCACATGGTGAGCAGGATGCCACCCGCTGCGTCCGCCCACGCTGCCGCTTTCTTCCAGGGTGGATAAAAAGGCATGACGCAGGAAAGGCTGATCGTCCGGCAGCAGGGCATCCCATTGCTGCGGGTCGAGTTCATTGAGGCGAGAAAGGGTCTGGATCGGCATGGCGCCAGTCTGGCGCGGGCCGCGGAGGAAGAAAAGTGGGGACAAAAAAATGGGCGACCGAAGTCGCCCGAGGTGCCTTGCGTGCCTGTAAACCCAGAAAACTCAACGCGGATTGCGTTTGTGCGAGTCCTTCCAGATGAAGTAACCAACACCGGCGAAGAAAGCGACCATGAGACCGACGGTGCCTATACCGGCGAGAACGACTGTATCGACGAACATGATCTGCCTCCTGCGTTGTGGCGTTGTTGCTTCGATGGGTTCAAGTTACTCGCACGGCAGGAGTGGAAAATTGACCTGGATCAATAGGCGACGAGCACCCGTGAGCAGGCTTGCGGGAGACTGATCCAGGTCAATTTTCGAGGGGGGGGGGTGGCCGGGAGAAGGAGGGGCGAAGCGAACCGTGGGAGCGCATTCATTCGCGAATGAGTTCGCCCACCGACAGCAGGGCGACTTTTCTAGGTTGTGCCTGAGCTCCGCGAAGCCCAACGTGCGAGGTCGATTTAGGCCTCGCTCGGCTCGGACCAACCTACAGGGTCGCTGCAAGGCTGATTGACATGGAATCTCCCACAAGAAGCAGGAGAGGAGGTGCTCTCAGCGCTTCTTCGGCTTCTTGCCGCCCTTCTTGCCCTTGGACAGCGGCATGGCTTGCTCGAAGGCCTTGCGCATGTCGTCCAGGCGCTTGTCATGGACATCATGGATGCGCTTGTCGCGCTCGGCGCCGAAATCGATCAGGTTGTCGTCGTTGCTCATCAGCGAATCCAACGGAAGGTGAGATTGAGCCGGGGGGCGCAAGGGGTACGGGTCTTCGCCACCTGGTGTTGCCAATGATGCTGCGTCTGCCCACTCATGACCAGTAGTGCGCCATGGCCCAGTTCCAGGGAATGTTCGATGCGGTTACTGCCCTTGCGCCGCAGGTCGAAGCGACGGGTGCCGCCCAGGTTGAGCGAGGCGACCAACGGGTTGCGCCCAAGCTCGGGCTCATCATCACTGTGCCAGCCCATGGAGTCCTGGCCGTCGCGGTAATAATTGAGCAGCACGCCATTCAGCGGCTGCCCCACAGCCGCCACGACCCGCGCGCGAATCTCCGCCAGCAAGGGCGTCCAGGGCAAAGGCTCGTGGGTCAGTCCGGAATAGCGGTAGCGGGCCTCGGCATCGCCGTACCAGGCCACCAGTCGAGGCACCGGGTAAAAGCGGCCATGCAGGTAAACCTGCGGCTGCTCCCAGGGGGTCTCGGCCACCAGACGCGTCAACCAGTCGCTGGCCTCATCCCGGGAAAGGAAATTTGGCTCGTAGCGCAGTTCGGCATTTGGCAGTTGGAGGGGAATATCGTCGAACAGGTCCACCGCTATCGGCTTCAGCAAATGAGACGCCTCATTCTGCGCGCCTCAGACCTCCACATCCACCCACAGCCCCTGGCGCGGAAGCTCTTCGAGAACCGCCTGGTCCTCTTCTGCAACTTCCCCGGCCGCAAGTTCCTGGGGCGTATAGCCTCGCCGCTGACGGCGTCGCTGTTCTTCACGCAGCAACTCCTCGGCTTCCTGGGGATGGCGCTTTTCCAGGCCCACGGCGCTTTCCTGCGCACTCTCCTGCATGGGAGTGACGGGCGGGATGTCGGGGCGCGGCTTGACCACGTCCTGCTGGGCCGTGACAGGGACCAGGCCTTGCGGAATCGGTGGCAGCATGATGACGCCCTCCTTTGGTCAGTCTGTCGGCCACTTGGGGCGTTTCTTTACCGGCGCTCGCTACACTTTTGCGGATAGTCGGCCCGTATCCGGCGTCGCCCTGCGCCCTCGGTTCCGTTAACATACGCGGCTTTTTTCAATTCAGGGAGACACGCATGGCGCAGCAGTATCAACCGGGGCAACGCTGGATCAGTGACAGCGAAGCGGAGCTGGGGCTCGGAACCATCCTGACATCGGATGGCCGGCTGCTCACCGTGCTCTACCCGGCCACTGGCGAGACCCGCCAGTACGCGCTGCGCAATGCGCCCCTGACCCGCGTGCGCTTCGCTCCGGGCGACGAGATCACCCACTTCGACGGCTGGAAGCTCAACGTCCAGGAAGTCGAGGATATCGATGGGCTGCTGATCTACCACGGCATCACCGCCCAGAACGAGCCGCGCATCCTTCCGGAAACCCAGCTGAACAACTTCATCCAGTTCCGTCTGGCCAATGATCGTCTGTTCGCCGGGCAGATCGACCCGCACAAATGGTTCGCCCTGCGCTACCACACGCTGGAACACCGCTCGCGTCTCCTGCAGTCGTCCCTCTGGGGCCTTTCCGGCGCGCGCGCCCAGCCGATCGCCCACCAGCTGCACATCGCCCGTGAAGTGGCCGACCGCGTTGCGCCGCGCGTACTGCTGGCCGACGAAGTAGGCCTGGGCAAGACCATCGAGGCTGGCCTCGTCATCCACCGCCAGCTCATTTCCGGCCGAGCCAGCCGGGTGCTGATCGTGGTACCGGAAAACCTCCAGCACCAATGGCTGGTGGAAATGCGCCGTCGCTTCAACCTGCAGGTCGCCCTGTTCGATGCCGAGCGCTTCGCTGAGAGCGATGCCAGCAACCCCTTCGAGGACACCCAGCTCGCCCTGGTGTCCCTGGAATGGCTGAAAGGCAGCGAGCGCGCCCAGGATGCCGCCTTCGCCGCCGGCTGGGACCTGCTGGTCGTCGACGAAGCCCACCACCTGGTCTGGCACCCGGAGCAGGCCAGCCCCGAATACCGCCTGGTGGAGCAACTGGCCGAGGTCATCCCCGGCGTCCTGCTGCTCACCGCCACCCCGGAACAACTGGGTCTGGAAAGCCACTTCGCGCGTCTGCGCCTGCTGGACCCCAGCCGCTTCCATGACCTGGAGGCCTTCCGCGCAGAAAGCGCCAACTACCGTCCGGTCGCCGAAGCCGTCCAGGAACTGCTGGACCAGGGCCGCCTGAGCGCCAAGGCCGAAGGGACCATCAAGGGGTTCCTCGGCGAAGAGGGCGAAGGTCTGCTGCAGGCCCTTGCCGGCGGCGATGAGGAAGCCGCGCCGCGCCTGGTGCGCGAACTGCTGGACCGCCACGGCACCGGCCGCGTGCTGTTCCGCAACACCCGCGCTGCCGTGCAGGGCTTCCCCGAGCGCCAGCTGCACCCCTATCCGCTGCCCAACCCGGTCGAGTACATGGAGCTGCCCATCGGCGAGCACCCGGACCTCTACCCGGAAGTCAGCTTCCAGTCCCAGCAGGACTTCGGCGATGAATCCGAGCGCTGGTGGCGCTTCGACCCGCGCGTCGAATGGCTGATCGACACCCTGAAGATGCTGAAGAAGTTCAAGGTGCTGGTGATCTGCGCCCACGCGGAAACGGCCCTGGACCTGGAAGACGCCCTGCGCGTGCGCTCCGGCATCCCCGCCACCGTGTTCCACGAAGGCATGAGCATCCTCGAGCGCGACCGCGCCGCCGCCTACTTCGCGGATGAGGAATTCGGCGCGCAGGTGCTGATCTGCTCTGAAATCGGTTCCGAGGGCCGCAACTTCCAGTTCGCCCATCATCTGGTGCTGTTCGACCTGCCGGCCCATCCGGACCTGCTGGAACAACGCATCGGTCGCCTCGACCGTATCGGTCAGAAGCACACCATCCAGCTGCATGTGCCCTACCTGGAAACCAGTCCGCAGGAGCGCCTGTTCCAGTGGTACAACCAGGCGTTGAACGCCTTCCTCGCCACCTGCCCCACCGGCAGCGCGATCCAGCACACCTTCGGCCCGCGCCTGCTGCCGATGCTCGACGGCGGCGACGACAGCGCCTGGGATGCCCTGGTGAACGAAGCCGAAGCCGAGCGCAAGCGCCTGGAAGGCGAAATGCACAATGGCCGCGACCGCCTGCTGGAACTCAACTCCGGCGGCGCTGGCGAAGGCGAACGCCTGGTCGAGGACATTCTCGACCAGGACGACCAGTTCGCCCTGCCTATCTATATGGAGTCCCTGTTCGAAGCGTTCGGTGTCGACAGTGAGGACCACTCCGAAAACGCCCTGGTGCTCAAGCCCGGCGAGAAGATGCTCGACGCCGGTTTCCCCCTCGGCGACGACGAGGGCGTGACCGTCACCTACGACCGCAACCAGGCCCTGTCCCGCGAAGACATGCAGTTCCTCACCTGGGAACACCCCATGGTGCAAGGCGGCATGGACCTGGTGGTCTCCGGCTCCATGGGCAACACCGCCGTGGCGCTGATCAAGAACAAGGCGCTCAAGCCCGGCACCGTGCTGCTGGAGCTGCTCTATGTCAGCGAAGCCGTGGCCCCGCGCGCCCTGCAACTGAACCGCTTCCTGCCGCCCAAGGCCCTGCGCTGCCTGGTGGATGGCAATGGCAACGACCTGGCGTCCAAGGTGGCTTTCGACACCCTCAACGACCAGTTGGAAAGCGTGCCGCGCGGCAGCGCCAACAAATTCGTCCAGGCCCAGCGCGATGTGCTCGCGGCACAGATCAACGCCAGCGAAGCCAAGATCGCCCCGCGCCATGCCGAGCGCGTGGCCGAGGCCAAGCGCCGCCTGAAGGCCGAGCTGGACGAAGAGCTGGCCCGCCTCACCGCTCTCCAGGCGGTCAACCCGAGCGTGCGCGACAGCGAACTGGAAGCTGTCCGTCACCAGCGTGACGAAGGCCAGCAACTGCTGGACAAGGCCGCGCTGCGACTGGAGTCGATCCGGGTGCTGGTAGCCGGCTGATCAGCCATCGGCTCGATACCCGTCACCCAAAAAGAAGGCCCGCAAATGCGGGCCTTCTTGCTTTCCGGCGAACCGTCAGGCCGCTGCGGCCAGCATTCCCTGACGCATGTTCGCCGCATCGCGCACGAAGCAGCGCGCGGCCTGGAACAGCGCCAGCATGGTCAGGGTGAGGGCCACCGGCACGAGGAACATGGCGTTGTGCAGCCCCACGGCCTTGAAGGTTTCGTTCATTTCGCTGGCACCGGCCGCCAGCATCGCCGCCTGGGAGTAGTGGTCGGACAGCAGCCCCACCACTACCGGGCCAAGGCCGCCACCGAGCAGGTAGAGGCCGGCGAAGAACAGCGCCATCGCGGTAGCCCGCAGGCGCGGCTCGACCACATCCTGGATGGCGGTATAGACGCAGGTATAGAAGTTGTACGCGAACAGCCAGCCCAGGCTGAACACACCCACGAACAGGCCGATCTCGATGCGGCCGGCGAACAATGCGTAGCCGGTGCAGATGGCCGCCACCGCCATGCTGAACGCCGCCAGCAGCAAGCGTCCGCGTTCGGATTTCTGGTGCACCTTGTCCGCCACCCAGCCGCCCAGGGTCAGGCCAACCAGCCCGGTCAGGCCGGTGATGATGCCGGTGGCGATGGCCGCCTGCTCCAGCGGCATCAGGAAGTAACGCTGCAGCATCGGCACCATGAAGGAGTTGGTCGCATACGTGGCGAAGTTGTAGGTCAAGCCCGCAACGGTCAGCCACCAGAACGTACGGATCGCCAGCACCCGGCGCAGCGGTTTTTCCACCGGGGCGGCAGTGGAGACCTGCACGGCCTCCGCGGCGCCACGGGCCGGTTCCTTGATGAAGAACATGAAGATCGCGAGGATGATCCCCGGCACGGCGGCGATGAAGAACGGCGCACGCCAGCTGTCGAAAGCCTTCACCATCGCACCGATGGTAAAGAACGCCAGCACCAGCCCCAGCGGCAGGCCCAGCATGAAGATACCCATTGCACGGGCACGCTTGTGGGCAGGGAAGAGATCACCGATCAAAGAGTTGGCCGCCGGCGCGTAGCTCGCCTCGCCAATGCCCACCCCCATGCGCACCAGCAGGAAGCTCCAGAAGTTCCAGGCCAGTCCGTTCACGGCAGTCAGGCCGCTCCATACGGCCAGGCCCCAGCCCATGATCTTCCTCCGCGCGCCGGTATCGGCCATGCGCCCCAGCGGCACACCCGCGATCGCATACACCAGGGTGAAGGCGGTGCCGATCAGGCCCAGCTGGAAATCGCTCAGGCTCCACTCGTGGCGCACCGGCTCGATGATGATGGCCGGGATGGTCCGGTCGAAGAAGTTGAAGAGATTGGCCAGGAAAAGCAGGAAAAGCACGCGCCAGGCATTGGGCGCTTGGGGAGATTGCTGCATGAGTCGGTCTCGTTCTTGTTGTGCGCCCGAACAACCGCTAGCCGGGGTCTATCCGGCAATCTAGAGCGTGCGGCCGGCCACTGTCTGCGAAAATTCGTGTGATTTATGTAACCCGATGCTGCCGAGGCGAAGTGCCCCCCGGCCGGCCATCCGCCACGGACGACCGTTCGGCGCGCAGGTACGTCCGTCTCAGGAAGCGGCTGCGCGCTGACTATACTGAAGGCACGGTGCCACCAAGCACTCCCTCCCCCGATATTCAATAGTCTGCATAGGATTCCTTCTATGGACTGGCTGGGTCTGCGCTTCGGTACCGAACTTCCTGCGGACGGCCAGATCCTGCTGGCCTGTACCCATAACAGCTGGCTGGTGCTGCTGGCCTTCCTGGTCGCCTCAGGCGCCGGTTACTGCGCGTTCGACATGGCCGAACGCGTAGCCCATGCGCAGCAACCGGAAACCCGACGACGCTGGTGCTGGCTGGGAGCCTGGTGCCTGGGGGGCGGCATCTGGGCGATGCACTTCATCGCCATGCTGGCGTTCGAAGCGCCTATCACCATCGACTACGACATCCCCACCACCACGCTCTCCCTGGTCATGGTGGTTTCCGCGTCGCTGGTGGGCATGTACACCCTCGGCCGGCCCAACGTCGAACCCCGCCACTACCTGGCAGCGGCCCTGGCCATCGGCCTTGGCATCACGCTCATGCACTACAGCGGCATGGCCGCGATCCGCTCGGTGGCAACCCAGTACTACCACCCCGTCATGGTCGCCGTATCGGTCGGAGTCGCCGTCGCCGCCAGCCTGGCTGCCATGCTGCTTTCCGCATTCTTCCGCGAGCGCAGCGAGGGCCACCAGTTGCTGAAGATCCCCGCCAGCCTGGCCATGGGCGGCGCTATCTGCAGCATGCACTTCACCGGCATGCTGGCCTTGCAACTGGCGGTTCCCGCGGGGACCGAGCTTCACCTCAAGCGAGCCGACAACGCCGTACAGCTCGGTCTCAGCCTCGCGGTGATCGCCGGCATAGTGCTGCTGTTCGCGCTGTGCGTGGCCTGGGCCGACAAGAAGCTGCAACGCAAGGAGCGCGACCTGCAGCATGTCAGCAACCTGCTGCATGAGCTGGAACAGGTGAAGGTCAAACTGCAGAACGTCGCCCATTACGACGCCCTCACCAACCTGCCGAACCGTCGTGCCTTCAACGAGTTCTTCGTCGAAAAACTTCAACAGCACACCCAGTTCAAGCAACCGCTGGCCGTGATGTTCCTGGACGTGGACCACTTCAAGCGTGTCAACGACAGCCTCGGACACGATGCTGGGGATGAGCTGCTCAAGGTCGTGGCCGAGCGGGTACGCAGCGTGCTGCGTCGCGAGGATGTCATCGCGCGTCTGGGCGGGGATGAGTTCTGCGTGCTGGCCAGCCTCGGTAGCCTGACCGAAGCCAAGGCCCTGTCCGAGCGCATCATGCAACGCATGAAAGAGCCCATCACCCTTGCCGGGCGCAACGTCACCATGACCACCAGCATCGGCATCAGCCTCTTCCCGGACGATGGCGAAACCTGCGAGGAACTGCTCAAACACGCCGACCTGGCGCTCTACCAGGCCAAGAGCAGCGGCCGCAACAACCTCCACTTCTTCAGCCATCACCTGAAGCACAAGGCGACCTTCGAACTGCAACTGGAAGAGGAGCTGCGCCTGGCACTGGCCAGGGACCAGGGCCTGTTCCTCAACTACCAGCCCATCCTCGACCTCAGCAGCGGCCAGATGACCAAGCTGGAAGCCCTGGTTCGCTGGCAGCATCCGCAACTCGGCTTGCTCTCCCCCGACCGCTTCATCGGCGTGGCCGAAGCCAATGGCTTCATCGCCGAACTGGATGGCTGGGTGCTGCGCCGTGCCTGCCGTGACCTGGCCAGCCTGGCCGCCAAGGGCTTCCATGATTTGCGGATGGCGGTGAACTGTTCGGCGCTCAACCTCAGTCGCCATGAACTGGCGGACGAGGTGCAACGTGCCCTGGAGGAAAGCGGGATACGGCCGCAACGCCTGGAGCTGGAAGTCACCGAGAACGCCCTGATGTGCAGCGTCAACCAGGCGCTGCACCTGCTGGAGCGTATTCGCGGCCTGGGCGTAAGCATTTCCATCGATGACTTCGGCACCGGCTATTCATCGCTCGCGTACCTGAAGCGCCTGCCCCTGGATACGCTCAAGATCGACCGCTCCTTCGTCATGGACATCCCCGGCAGCCATGCCGACATGGAGATCGTCCAGGCCATCATCGGCATGGCCCACACACTGCATCTGCACGTGGTGGCCGAAGGGGTGGAGACCCGCGAACAGCTGGAATTCCTCCGTGGCCATGGCTGCGACTACGTCCAGGGCTACCTGCTCAGTCGTCCGCAGTCGCTGGAGGCCATCGAAGAATTCCTCCGCCGTTCCCACGGACTGACCAGCAGCAACGTACTACCGCTGCGACCCAAGGATTCCAATCCGGCGTGAAGTCAGCGCCGCGCCGGTTGGCGCTGCCGAAGGTATTCGAGTACTGCCGCCTGCTCGCCGGCGAACTCTATGCGAGACGCCTTGCTCTCGCGCTGGAAGGCGTACATCGGGTCGTAGTACTCGCGCAGCAATCCCTCGATCCAGCCCCGATGCAACTCCACATTGCCGGTGGACTGCTGTTCGACCAGCGCCTGATCCATCAGGTCCGCCATGCGCTGGTGTCGCTCGCCACCCAGGCGCTTGACGATGTTGCCCAGGCTCTGGCGCATGCGCTCGGCGAAGCGGGTGAAGCCCTGTTCTTCACCATGAGTGGCGATGAACTCAGCGCACAGATTCACCACGTAGTCCCGAAGAATGCGCTCCACCCGATCCTCGAAACTGTCGTCGAGCCAGACCAGCGGATACGCCTGCATGCCCTGGTACAGCTCAAGCGGTACTGAACAACTGCCGACGATGCGCCCCTCGTCCTCCAGCACGAACTGCTCGTGGCCCGCGGCGCGCTTCTTGAGGATGTCGATGGCCAGCGCGTTCTCGAAATCGATCTGCGCCGGTTGCGGGGTGGCGCGCTTGCCGAAGCTTGAACCCCGGTGGTTGGCGTGGCCCTCCAGATCCAGGCTGTTCGAGAGTCGGGAGATCACGTCGGTCTTGCCCGTGCCGGTCAGGCCGCCCACCAGGACGAAATCGCACCGGGCCACCGCATCCTGGGTCGTTTCCAGGAGAAAGGTCCGCATCGCCTTGTAGCCTCCCGTCACTCTGGGGTACTCGATGCCGGCTTCTGACTTCAGCCACTCCTGCACCAGCTGCGAGCGCAGGCCGCCCCTGAAGCAGTAAAGGTATCCGTGAGGGTTAGCGCGGGCGAAGGCAGCCCATCCTTCGATACGCTCGGCCTTGGTAGCGCCGCTGACCAATTGGTGGCCCAGCGCGATGGCGGCTTCCTGGCCGTGCTGCTTGTAGCAGGTGCCAACCTTCTGCCGCTCGATGTCGCTCATCAGTGGCAGGTTGACCGTGTGCGGGAAGGCGCCCTTGACGAACTCCACGGGAGCCCGAGCATCCATCATCGGTGCGTCGTTGAGGAAGATTTCGCGGTAGTTCGAGGTATCCGGGCGCATCAGATCACCTCGACCGCGAGACTCTGTCGCTCGTGCAGTTGGCCGATGGGCGCCAGTTGCAGCCCAAGCTCTTCGGCCACGGCCAGGAACTCGGCCTCGCCTTCGGGCGCCACCGCGACGAGCAGGCCGCCACTGGTTTGCGGGTCGCAGAGCAGCAGTTTCTGCACTTCGGCGAGAGGCGCCAGGCGATCGCCATAGCTATCGAAGTTGCGCAGGGTGCCGCCGGGTACGCAGCCCTGTTCCAGGTAGTACTCCACGCCTGGCAGGCTGGGCACCTTGGCGTAGTCGATACGCGCGGTCAGGCCACTGCCGTCGGCCATTTCCACCAGGTGGCCAAGCAGGCCGAAGCCGGTGACATCGGTCATCGCCTTGACCCCGGCGAGCTTGCCGAAGCGGCTGCCGGGCTTGTTCAGCGTGCACATCCAATCGCGGGCCAGGCCCACGTCGGTCTCCCGCAACCGGCCCTTCTTCTCGGCAGTGGTGAGGATGCCGATGCCCAGGGGCTTGGTCAGGTAGAGCTTGCAGCCTGCGGTGGCGGTGTCGTTGCGCTTCATGTTGCGCTTGTCCACCACGCCGGTGACGGCCAGGCCGAAGATCGGCTCGGGGGCATCGATGGAGTGTCCGCCGGCCAGCGGAATGCCCGCCTCGTCGCACACCGAACGGCCACCCCGAATCACTTCGCGGGCCACTTCCGGCGGCAGCACGTTCACCGGCCAGCCGAGAATGGCGATGGCCATCAGAGGGTCGCCACCCATGGCGTAGATATCGCTGATGGCATTGGTGGCAGCGATACGGCCGAAGTCGAAGGGGTCATCCACGATCGGCATGAAGAAGTCGGTGGTGGAAACCACGCCGCGTTCGTCGTCCAGCGCATAGACCGCCGCATCGTCCCTGGAGGCATTGCCTACCCAGAGTTTCGGGTCGAGGTTCTGCGCGCCGCTGCCGGCGAGGATCACTTCCAGCACCTTGGGAGAAATCTTGCAGCCGCAACCAGCGCCATGGCTGTACTGCGTGAGGCGGATGGGGTCGGTCATTGTTCTCTCTCTGAAACGGTTCAATCGGTTCCCTGTGGGGGCGAATTCATTCGCTAATGGGCGCGCAGCGTCCACCATCGGAATCTGTTGCCGGACCTTTCGGTCCGCTCAGCGAATGAATTCGCCCCCACAATTGTTTTGCGCATAGGAATGTCAGGCCAACCTGGCCTTCCAATCCGGCAACCAGCCGAGGGTGTCGGCGGTGACGCCGGTGGGCTTGTACTCGGCGCCCAGCCAGCCGGGGTAATCGTCATCCTGCAGGGCGCGCAGGGCCGGGCCGAAGTCGGTTTTGCCCGTGCCCGGCTCACCGCGACCGGGGCAATCGGCGAATTGCACGTGGCCGATTCGGCCCGCCAGCAGGCGGATGCCCGCCGCCGCATCCACGCCCTGTCGAGCCATGTGGTAGAGGTCGTACTGGGCCGAGAGATTGGGGTGGTCGACATCGCGCAGCAACAGGTCCAGTTGCTCCGGCGTATTGATCAGGAAGCCCGGCATATCCAGCGGATTGACCGCCTCACAGACCACGCCGATGTGCAGCACGGCGAAGGCTTCGGCGGTCTTGCGCAGGTTAGCGGCAAGGCAAGCCAGGGCGCGATCACGGCTGACGCCCTCGGCCTGACGGCCAGCCAGCACGTTGACGAAGCGCGGACGGGTCATCGCGGCATAACTCAGCGCCTGGGCCAGGGCATCGTCGAACTGCTCCTGGCGCTCCGGCACGGCGGCCAGACCGGGGCCACCTTCCATCAGGTCGCCAGCCGGCAGGTTGAAGAGGATCAGCGGCAGGCCGGCGGCTTCCAGCACTTCCTTCATGCGGATCGCCGGCAACTCGTAGGGGAACTGAACCTCGACGCCGTCGAATCCACAGACGCGGGCGGCAATGACGCGCTCGATCAATGGGCGGTCGGTGAACAGCAAGGACAGGTTGGCGGCGATTCTCATCAATCATTCTCCCGATACATTTCCACCAGCGTAGCCGGATCACGTTCCAGATTGCCCTGACTGCCGTGCAAGCGCATCAGTTGCGCCGCCAGGCCGCTGAGCGGTGTTGCCGAGTCGTGCTCACGAGACAGGCGGACGGCGGTATCCAGGTCTTTCAACAGGGTGCGCACATGCCATTTGATGGGTTCGAAATGGCTGGCGGCCATTTGCGGCGCGAGAATCTGCAGCGGCTTGGAATCCGCGAAGCCACCCGCCAGCGCCGGGGCGATCAGGCTGGCATCCACGCCGGCCTTTTCCGCCAGGGCAATCACTTCGGCGATCACCAGCGCATTGCACGCCACGATCATCTGGTTGCAGACCTTGGTCACCTGGCCCGCTCCCACCGAACCCATGCGGGTCAGGCGCTGACCCAGGTGTCCGAGGATCGGCCGCACGCGCTCCACATCGTCCTCATGACCGCCGGCCATGATCGCCAGGGTGCCGGCCTCGGCACCGGACGTGCCGCCGGAGACCGGTGCATCCATCCAGCGCATGCCGGTACTGGCTTCCAGTTCGGCTGCCATCTCGCGGGTGGCGGCGGGTTCGAGGCTGGAGAAGTCCACCAGCACCTGTCCCGGTTTGGCACCTTCGGCAATGCCGCCCTCGCCGAACACCACCTTGCGCACGACGCGCGTGTCAGCCAGGCAGAGCATCACGATATCCGCCTCGGTGCACAGCTCGGCCGGGGTCTTCACGCGGCGCGCGCCCAGGTCCACCAGAGGCGCGCACTTCTCCGGCGAGCGGTTCCACACAGTCAGCGGATAACCGGCGGCGAGCAGGCGACGGGTCATGGGCAGGCCCATCAGGCCGATGCCGGCGAAGGCAATGGAAGGCAGGGAATCGGTCATGCCGGAGCTCCAGGCAGTTGGCGAAACGCACATCTTAAACGCCTCGTCAGCGACGTGAACCTGCCGCGCCCTCAAGCGGACACTATAATCCGCCTGCCTTTTCCGCTATTGAACCGGAGAATCCCATGCTGAAACGCTCTCTCGCCCTCGTGGCAGGTATCGCGCTGACTGTATCCGCTGCTGTTTCCCAGGCCGCCGAAGTTCTCAAGGTCTCAGCCATTCCCGACGAAGCTCCCACCGAACTGCTGCGCAAGTTCAAGCCGCTCGGTGCTTATCTCGAGAAACAGTTGGGCATGAAAGTGGAGTTCGTCCCCGTGGCCGACTACGCCGCCGTGGTCGAATCCCTGGCGGCCGACCGTTTGGACATGGCGTGGCTCGGTGGCTTCACCTTCGTCCAGACCCGCCTCAAGACCGGCAATGCCATCCCCCTGGTGCAACGCGAGCAGGACGAGAAGTTCACCAGCAAGTTCATCAGCGCCGACCCGGCGGTGAAGTCCCTGCAGGACCTCAAGGGCAAGACCTTCGCCTTCGGCTCGGTGTCCTCCACGTCCGGCAGCCTGATGCCGCGCTACTTCATGCAGAAGGACGGCATCGTGCCCGAGCAGTACTTCTCCCGCGTCGCCTACTCCGGCGCCCACGACGCCACCGTGGCCTGGGTCCAGGCCGGCAAGGTGGATGGCGGCGTGCTCAACGCCAGCGTCTGGCAGAAGCTGGTGGATGCCGGCAAGGTCGACACCAACAAGGTGAAAGTCTTCGCCACCACCCCGACCTACTACGACTACAACTGGACCGTGCGCGGGACCCTGGACCCGGCCCTGGCCGAGAAGATCAAGCAGGCCTTCCTCGCACTCGATCCGGCCAATCCGGAGCACAAGGCGATCCTCGACCTGCAGGCCGCTTCCCGCTTCATTCCGACCAAGCCCGAGAACTACGCGGGCATCGAGGAAGCCGCACGCTCGGCCGGCTTGTTGAAGTGAGTCTTTCGCTGCACGGCGTGGACCTGGTCCACGCCAATGGCCAGCCTGCGCTCCTGGGTATCGATCTCGCCATCGGCGACGGCGAGCGGGTCGCCATCATCGGCCCGTCCGGCGCCGGCAAGACCAGCCTGCTGCGCCTGCTCGCGACCAACCTCGTACCCGCCGCCGGGCAACTCCAGTTGCTCGGCGCAACACCCTGGTCGCTCTCCGCACGCGAGCGCCAGCGCCTGCGGGCACGGATCGGCCTGGTCCATCAGTCGCCGCCCTTGCCGCCGCGCCAACGGGTGGTCACTGCGGTGCTGGCCGGCAAACTCGGCCAATGGTCCCTGGCCAAGGGATTGCTCAGTCTGCTGCACCCCCTGGACAGCGCCGGCGCCCAGGCCGCCCTGGCCCGGCTGGACCTGGCCGACAAGCTCTTCGAACGCTGCGACCAACTCTCGGGCGGTCAATTGCAACGCGTCGGCGTCGCCCGTGTGCTCTACCAGGCGCCTGACCTGATCCTCGCCGACGAACCGGTTTCCGCGATGGACCCGGTGCTGGCCGACCACACCCTCGGCGTACTCTGCGCCGATGCCAGTCGCCGTGGCGTCACGCTGCTGGCGAGCCTGCACGCCGTCGAGCTGGCACTGGAACATTTCCCGCGCATCGTCGGCATCCGCGACGGTCGCGTCGCGTTCGATCTCCCGCGAGAAGCCGTCAGCCAGGCTGACCTGGATGCCCTCTACGCCAACGAGCAACTGCGCGGCGATGCGCCCTTCTCGCCGCTAGTGGCGGCGCCCGCGCTGCACATTCCGCGATGCTGACAACTGCCCCCCGCGACCCTGCGGCGCTGCCTCGGCTGCTACTCACCCTGCTGGCCGTGGCGCTGCTCTGGCCCGGATTCGAACTGAGCGAGCTGAACCCGGTCGTGCTGCTGGATGAGGGCAACGCCCGCACCATGGGACAGTTCCTGTCCGCCTTCTGGCCACCCGAACACGGCGAGGAATTCCTTCAGCTATTGGGTCGCGCCACGCTGGAAACCCTGGCAATCGCCACCGCCGGAATGAGCCTGGCGCTGCTGATCGCCCTGCCCGCCTCGCTCTGGGCCAGTCGTGCGCTATCGCTGTCAGCCCTGCACCACGGCGGACGTCCGGCCTGGTGGGCGCAAGCGCTGCGCTGGCCGGTGCGCGGGCTGCTGATCTTCCTGCGCAGCGTGCCGGAAATCGTCTGGGCACTGCTGTTCGTCCGCGCCGTGGGCCTCGGCCCCACCGCCGGGGTCCTGGCCATCGCCATCACCTACAGCGGCATGCTCGGCAAGGTCTACGCGGAAATCTTCGAGTCCGTCGACCCGCGCCCCAGTCGCGCACTGCTTGCCGCAGGCAGCCCGCGCCTGGCCGCATTCGCCTATGGCGTGCTGCCCAACGCAGCGGCGGAAGTGATTTCCTACACCGTCTACCGCTGGGAGTGCGCGGTGCGCGCCTCAGTGGTAATGGGCTTCGTCGGCGCCGGCGGCCTGGGCCAGCAGATGGATCTGTCGATGCGCATGTTCGCCGGCGGTGAAGTCGCCAGCATGCTGCTGACCTTCCTCGTCCTGGTGCTGCTGGCCGACCAGCTCAGCCGCTTCCTGCGCGGGAGGTTCGCGTGAGGACGGGCAACATACTGGTGATCCTCGCCCTGCTGGCGGCGGCCGTCGCGTCCTTCGTCTGGCTGGGCATCGACCTCGGCGCCCTGGTCAGCGGCGACGCCCTGGAGCAGATGGGCAGCTACGCCATGCGCTTCCTGAACCCGGATGTCTCTGCGACGCACCTCAAGGCCATCGGCTGGGGTGCCCTGGAAACCCTCGCCATGTCGGCACTTGGCACGCTGCTGGCAGCGCTGGTGGGCCTGCTCATCGCCCTGCCGGCCGCCGGGCGCTTCGGCCGCCTGGCCCAAGGTGCCGCGCGCCTGCTGCTCAACGCACTGCGTGCGGTGCCAGAACTGGTCTGGGCGGCGCTGATGGTGCTGGCCGCCGGACTGGGTCCCAACGCCGGCACCCTGGCCCTGGCCCTGCATACCGCCGGAGTGCTGGGCCGCCTGTTCGCCGAAGCCCTGGAAAACACCCCGCCCGAACCCGCCGAAGCCATCCGGTTGAATGGCGGCGGACGCGTCGCTGCCTTCTGCTACGGCACCCTGCCGGGGGTCTGGCCGCAACTGGTGGCCTACATGCTCTATCGCTGGGAGAACAACATCCGCATGGCCAGCGTGCTCGGCTTCGTCGGCGCCGGAGGCCTGGGACAGATGCTCTACGTGAGCCTGTCACTGTTCCAGGAAGCGCAGGCGGCCAGCGTGATCCTGGCGATGCTGATCCTGGTATTGGCGGTGGATGCCCTGAGCGGCTGGATGCGCCAGCGCTGGGTGAGCGCGTAGATAGCGCGAAGCACAAGATCGGTAATCTGGCCTCGGCCCCGCATGTTGGGTTTCGTTCCTCTACCCAACCTACCCTACAGCCCGGAAATCCCCCCACAGAAAAAACAAAGGAGGCCGAAGGCCTCCTTTGTGGACAGGTGGAAACCGCGCAGCGGTTTCCACCGGGGAGAACGGTCAGAAACCGTCTTTCTCGAGATGGTCGAGGTTCACCGTCTCACCGGGCTCGGCGCCCAGCACGCGGCGGATGTCTTCGAAGATCAGGTCGTATTCCTTGTGGTTACGCATGATCAGTGTGGTGTTCGGGTGCAGCCCGTTCTTCACCGCCACCTTGGAAACGATGCTGGCGAAGTTGAACGCGGTATCGCGATGCATCTCGAACTCTTCGGAGAATGGCTTGCCCTCGATTTCGCCCACCATGCGGAAGTGCAGCATGGTGCCTTCCTTCGCATTCGGACGCGCTTCGTAATAGAGGTCGATGGAGAACTGCTGCCCCGGAAAACCGGGCACGCTGGCCCGATGTACATGGCCTGGTTCGAACATGGTTACGCTCCCTGTGGTTATCAAAGAGAAGATGGTGGATTGAGTCTAGCCCGCTCCACCAGTTTCGCTGGCCGCCTCTGACCGGTGCACGATCAGGCGGGCGGCGCACTCCTGGACGCCTTCCCTGGTATCCATCAGACGCCGGCTCAGTGAAGGCTCGGCGCCTCGTCCCGCTCCTGGATCAGGACCCAGGGCGCTACCACCACGGCCCAGAGCTTCGGATCGCGAGCTAGCAGATCCTGGGCGCGCGACTCCTCCACCTTGCTGAGTTTGCCGGCCGCCAGAAGTGCCGCGACCTGTGCCTTGTCGTCTTCGGCTACGGCCAGTGCAACGCCGACCAGGTCCGCGGCACCGTCCACCCAGAGCAGGGCGCCCCGGGCGAAGAAGGGCTGCAGCTCCTCCCAGGTGATGGCGGCGGTTTCGCCGAGCAGCTTGGCATAGAGGGTGCTAGCGTTATCGTTCATGGCTTGTATTGAGTTGGTTGGTAACGAAAGGATTTGGGGGCGCGCAATGATAGCGCCGGTCAACTTTCAGACAAGCCCTGCTTGACGATGCCAACCATGCACAAGACACGCCGTATTTCTATACGTTTGTTTCAATTAAGCGACACAAGATCATTCCGCCATCAATACCCGACTTTTCAAGCCGTAAATCAGCAATCTACACTGTTCCGGTACAGTTGTCGGGGCGTGTCGGCGGGGTGCAATACCTTGTCCCGTAGCTTCGGCAAACAGGACAACAACAACGAAAAACACAAGAGTGGAGCACTATGAATAAGGCTACCAAGCAGATTTCCAAACTGTTCGCCGCCATGGCTCTCGCCGGTGTCGCCAGCTACTCCGTAGCAGCTGACACCATCAAGATCGCCCTGGCTGGCCCGGTGACCGGTGCGGTTGCCCAGTACGGCGAGATGCAGTTCATCGGCGCCAAGATGGCGATCGAGCAGATCAACAAGGCCGGCGGGGTGAACGGCGCTCAGCTCGAAGGCGTGGTCTATGACGACGCTTGCGATCCGAAACAGGCTGTTGCCGTAGCCAACAAGATCGTCAACGACGGTATCCACTACGTAGTTGGCCACCTCTGCTCCAGCTCCACCCAGCCCGCGTCCGACATCTACGAAGACGAAGGCATCCTGATGATCACCGCGGCCTCCACCAGCCCGGACATCACCTCCCGTGGCTACCAGCTGGTGTTCCGCACCATCGGCCTGGACAGCCTGCAGGGCCCGACCGCCGGCAACTTCATTGCCGACCACATCAAGCCGAAGACCGTTGCCGTCATCCACGACAAGCAACAGTACGGCGAAGGCATCGCCACTGCCGTCAAGCAGACCCTGGAAAGCAAAGGCGTGAAAGTCGCCCTGTTCGAAGGCATCAACGCCGGCGACAAGGACTTCTCCACCATCGTTTCCAAGCTGAAGCAAGCCGGTGTGGACTTCGTCTACTACGGCGGCTACCACCCGGAACTCGGCCTGCTGCTGCGCCAGTCGGCTGAAAAAGGCCTGAAAGTACGCTTCATGGGTCCGGAAGGCGTGGGCAACAAAGAGCTCTCCGCCATCGCTGGCCCGGCTTCCGAAGGTCTGCTGGTAACCCTGCCGAAGTCCTTCGACCAGGATCCGAAGAACCAGGCCCTGGTAGATGCCTTCAAGGCCAAGAACGAAGACCCGAGCGGTCCGTTCGTGTTCCCGGCCTACGCCGCTGTACAAGTCATCGCCGAAGGCATCAAGAAAGCCGGCGAAGACGATACCGCCAAGGTAGCTGCCGCCCTGCGCGCCAACTCCTTCGCAACCCCGACCGGCAACCTGGCCTTCGATGAGAAGGGCGATCTGAAGGACTTCAGCTTCGTGGTGTACGAGTGGCACAAGGACGGCACCAAAACCGAAGCTAAATAAGCTTCCCGCCTGAACGCAAAGCCCACTGCTTAGGCAGTGGGCTTTGTTTATCCGTGTTTTACGGGCTCCGCTGCGCCACAAGCGCCGCTTTTCGTGATGCCCGAGGAGTTAGGGAATGCCTGATCTCTACCACTATCTGCAACAGCTGGTTAACGGGCTCACCGTTGGCAGCACCTATGCCCTGATCGCCATCGGCTACACCATGGTCTACGGCATCATCGGCATGATCAACTTCGCCCATGGCGAGGTCTACATGATTGGCTCGTACGTAGCCTTCATCGTGATTGCCGGGCTCACCATGCTCGGTCTGGAAAGCCTTCCGATCATCATCGTCGCGGCCTTCGCCGCGAGCATCATCGTTGCAAGCGCTTACGGTTACAGCATCGAACGGGTCGCCTACCGCCCCCTTCGCGGCAGCAACCGCCTGATCCCGCTGATCTCCGCGATCGGCATGTCGATCTTCCTCCAGAACGAAGTACTGCTGACTCAGGACTCCAAGGACAAGGCGATTCCCAACCTGATTCCGGGCAACTTCGTGTTTGGCGAGAGCACCATGAATGGCGTGGTGATCTCCTACATGCAGATCCTGATCTTCGTCGTCACCTTCCTGGTCATGTACGGCCTCACGATGTTCATCTCCCGCTCGCGCCTCGGCCGTGCCTGCCGCGCCTGCGCGGAAGACATCCGCATGGCCAACCTGCTGGGCATCAACACCAACAACATCATCGCCCTGACCTTCGTCATCGGCGCCACCCTGGCCGCCGTGGCCGCGGTGCTGCTGGGCATGCAATACGGCGTGATCAACCCGCACATCGGCTTCCTCGCCGGTATCAAAGCCTTCACCGCAGCCGTGCTCGGTGGCATCGGTAGCATTCCGGGCGCCATGCTCGGTGGCCTGGTGCTGGGTGTAGCCGAAGCCTTCGGCGCCGACATCTTCGGCGACCAGTACAAGGACGTCGTGGCCTTCAGCCTGCTGGTTCTGGTCCTGTTGTTCCGGCCGACCGGCATCCTTGGCCGTCCGGAGGTGGAGAAGGTATGAGTACTCGACTCAAAACGGCGTTCTTCAGCGCCCTCCTGGTGCTGGCCGTCGCCTACCCGGTCCTCGGCCTGAAACTCAGCGTCGTCGGCGTGGGCCTGGTGGTCACCGGCGCCAATACCCCGACCCTGCTGGCGATCGCGGCGTGCGCCGTGGCCATGTTCTTCTGGCAACTGATGCGTGAAAAAGTCCAGGGCGCCTGGGCTGCTGCGCCCAAGCTGCCGGGCATGTCGAAGAAGACCAGCAACTTCCTGACTCTGCCTTCGACCCAGCGCTGGTTCATCCTCGGCCTGATCGTCCTGGCACTGGTGTGGCCGTTCTTCGGTTCGCGCGGGGCGGTCGACATCGCCACGCTGATCCTGATCTACGTGATGCTCGGCCTTGGCCTGAACATCGTGGTCGGCCTGGCAGGCCTGCTGGACTTGGGTTATGTCGGCTTCTACGCCGTCGGCGCCTACAGCTACGCGCTGCTCTCGCACTACTACGGCCTGGGTTTCTGGGTGTGCTTGCCGATCGCCGGCCTGATGGCGGCTTTCTTCGGCTTCATCCTCGGCTTCCCGGTGCTGCGCCTGCGCGGTGACTACCTGGCCATCGTGACCCTGGGCTTCGGCGAGATCATCCGCATCCTGCTGCGTAACCTCACCGGCCTCACCGGCGGCCCGAACGGCATCAGCAACATCGACAAGCCGACCTTCTTCGGCCTGTCTTTCGAGCGTCGTGCCGAAGAAGGTCTGCAAACCTTCCACGAGTACTTCGGCTTCGCCTACAACTCGGTGAACAAGGTGGTCTTCCTCTACCTGATCGCCCTGCTGCTGGTGCTGCTGACCCTGTTCGTGATCAACCGCCTGCTGCGCATGCCGCTGGGCCGCGCCTGGGAAGCACTGCGTGAAGACGAAATCGCCTGCCGTGCACTTGGCATGAATCCCACCGTCATCAAGCTCTCCGCCTTTACCCTGGGCGCCAGCTTCGCGGGCTTCGCCGGCAGTTTCTTCGCCGCGCGCCAGGGCCTGGTGACCCCCGAGTCCTTCACCTTCATCGAGTCGGCGACCATCCTCGCCATCGTGGTGCTCGGTGGCCTGGGCTCCCAGCTGGGTGTGATCCTGGCAGCCATCGTGATGATCCTGCTCCCCGAACTCATGCGTGAGTTCAGCGAGTACCGGATGCTCATGTTCGGCGCCCTGATGGTGCTGATGATGATCTGGCGTCCGCAAGGTCTGATGCCGATGCAACGTCCCCACCTGGAGCTGAAACAATGAGCCGCCCGATTCTCGAAGTAAGCGGTCTCACCATGCGCTTCGGCGGCCTGTTGGCCGTCAACGGGGTGGGGCTGACCGTACAGGAAAAACAAGTCGTCTCCATGATCGGCCCGAACGGCGCCGGCAAGACCACTGTGTTCAACTGCCTGACCGGCTTCTACCAGCCGACCTCCGGCAGCATCAGCCTGGATGGCGAGCAGATCGAAGCCCTGCCGGGCCACAAGATCGCTGGCAAGGGCGTGGTTCGGACCTTCCAGAACGTTCGCCTGTTCAAGGAAATGACTGCGGTGGAGAACCTGCTGGTCGCCCAGCATCGCCACCTCAACACCAACTTCCTCGCCGGCCTGCTGAAGACTCCGGGCTTCCGCAAGAGCGAACGCGAGGCCATGGACTACGCCGCCCACTGGCTGGAGAAGGTCAACCTGACCGACTTCGCCAACCGCCCGGCTGGCACCCTGGCCTACGGTCAGCAACGTCGCCTGGAAATCGCCCGCTGCATGATGACGCGCCCGCGCATCCTCATGCTCGACGAGCCGGCCGCTGGTCTCAACCCGAAAGAGACCGACGACCTCAAGGCGCTGATCGCGATGCTGCGCAACGAGCACAACGTGACCGTGCTGCTGATCGAGCACGACATGAAGCTGGTGATGAGCATTTCCGACCACATCTATGTGATCAACCAGGGCACCCCCCTGGCCGACGGCACGCCGGAGCAGATCCGCAACAACCCCGACGTGATCAAAGCCTATCTGGGGGAGGCCTGAACCATGCTTACTTTCGACAAGGTTTCCACCTTCTACGGCAAGATCCAGGCGCTTCACGGCGTCAGCATGGATGTGAAGAAAGGCGAGATCGTCACCCTGATCGGCGCCAACGGCGCCGGCAAATCGACCCTGCTGATGACCCTCTGCGGCTCACCGCGTGCCGCCAGTGGCAGCATTCGCTATGAAGGCGAAGAACTCGTTGGCCAGGAATCCTGCGACATCATGCGCAAGAGCATCGCCGTCGTGCCGGAAGGCCGCCGCGTGTTCGCTCGCCTGACCGTCGAAGAAAACCTGGCCATGGGCGGCTTCTTCACCGCCAAGGGCGACTTCCAGGAGCAGATGGACAAGGTGCTGCACCTGTTCCCACGCCTGAAGGAACGCTTCGAGCAACGCGCCGGCACCATGTCCGGCGGCGAACAGCAGATGCTCGCCATCGGCCGCGCGCTGATGAGCAAGCCCAAGCTGCTGCTGCTCGACGAACCTTCCCTGGGTCTGGCGCCGATCATCATCCAGCAGATCTTCGACATCATCGAGCAACTGCGTAAGGACGGCGTGACCATCTTCCTGGTGGAACAAAACGCCAACCAGGCGCTCAAGCTGGCCGACCGTGGCTATGTGCTGGAAAACGGGCACATCGTCATGCAGGGCAGCGGCGACGACCTGCTCAACGACCCCAAGGTCCGCGACGCCTACCTCGGCGGCTGACGACCTCGCTGTACAAGAAACGGCCCTTCGGGGCCGTTTTCTTTTTCCGGCACTCCGGCATTTGTAGGGTGAACCCCGCTTTTCCGGTCCACCAATGAAGTCCGGCTCGGCTACCTACCGGCGGATAAAACAACACAAGCCATTGATGCAAAAGGATTAAATCAACCATCAACGGCATTGATGGTCTCTATCGGGCGTGATCACTTTTTAATCATTCACCCATCCGTAAGATTGGCTCCGTACTCAGTTTCCAGCCCCCCTTCGAGGAGCCCAGACCATGAAAACTCAAGCCATCGCCGCACTGTTCATCGCCACCCTGAGCAGCTCTGTTTTCGCTCTGCCGTCCTCCTCCCAGACCATCGAGCCGGTTGTCGCTGAAGGCTACATGGTGCTGGATCGCGTTGCCGAAAGTGGTTCCGACCGCACTGGCGCCAACCGCATCGCTGAAGGTGGCTCCGACCGCACCGGTGCCAACCGTATCGCCGAAGGTGGCTCCGACCGCACCGGTGCCAACCGCATCGCTGAAGGCGGTTCCGACCGCACTGGTGCCAACCGTATCGCCGAAGGTGGCTCCGACCGCACTGGCGCCAACCGCATCGCTGAAGGTGGCTCCGACCGCACTGGCGCTAACCGCATCGCCGAAAGCGGCTCCGATCGCACCAATGCCTTCCGCGTTGCTGAAGGGGGTTCCGACCGCCTGCCGCAAGCCCAACGCGTAAGCTGATCGCAACTCGCTACAAACCCTCGAAGCCCGGCAGATGCCGGGCTTTTTTTGTTTAAGGGAACGCGTTCATTCACGACTGCAAACCGTAGGTTGGTCCGAGCGCAGCGAGGCCCAACGATGCGTAGTCCAGCGTTGCTGTGTTGGGCTTCGTTCCTCAGACCAACCTACAGGAAGCGCCCAGCACCAAGCCTGTCCAGGAATCCCGATCTTGAGCCTCGGCAAGGCAATTCCCGCTCATACGCACTACTCTGTGCCGGTACCTGCAAACAAGGAGTCCGCATGAGCCTTTCGCTATTGAGCCGCTACGCCTTCTTCGCCTTCTGCATCCTGTTCACCCTCATCAGCCTGCCCTTCATCGGCCAAGAATGGGTGTGGCCCCTGACGCTGCTGGGCGCAGTACTCAGTGCCCTGGGTGTGTTCGACCTGTTGCAATCGCGCCATGCGGTGCGGCGCAACTACCCGATCCTCGGCAACATCCGCTACCTGGTCGAGGGCATCCGCCCGGAGATCCGCCAGTACCTGCTGGAAGCCGACGACGACCGCCTCCCCTTCTCCCGCGCCCAGCGCTCGCTGGTCTATGCGCGGGCCAAGAATGAAGGTGGCGACAAACCCTTCGGCACGCTGATCGACGTCTACCGCGCCGGCTACGAATTCATCGGCCACTCCATGCGCCCGGCACCGCTCAGCGACCCGTCCAGCTTCCGCGTGGTGGTCGGCGGGCCGCAATGCACCCAGCCGTACTCGGCCTCGGTGTTCAACGTCTCGGCCATGAGCTTCGGCTCGCTCAGCGCCAACGCCATCCGCGCGCTCAACCGTGGCGCCAAGCTCGGCAACTTCTACCACGACACCGGCGAAGGCAGCATCAGCCCCTACCACCGCGAGAATGGCGGCGACCTTGTCTGGGAACTGGGCAGCGGCTACTTCGGTTGCCGCACCAGCGACGGCCAGTTCGACCCGGAGCGCTTCGCCACCCAGGCGCGCAGCCCCCAGGTGCGGATGATCGAAATCAAGCTGAGCCAGGGCGCCAAACCCGGCCACGGCGGCATCCTGCCCAAGCACAAGGTCACCGAGGAAATCTCCCTCACCCGTGGCGTGCCCATGGGCGAAGACTGCATCTCCCCTTCGCGACACAGCGCCTTCTCCACCCCCATCGAAATGATGCAGTTCATCGCCAAGTTACGAGAACTGTCGGGCGGCAAGCCGGTGGGTTTCAAGTTCTGCCTGGGCCATCCCTGGGAGTTCATGGGCATCGCGAAGGCCATGCTGGAGACCGGTATTCTCCCCGACTTCATCGTCGTCGACGGCAAGGAAGGCGGTACTGGCGCGGCGCCGCTGGAATTCACCGATCACATCGGCGTACCCCTGCGTGAAGGCCTGCTCTTCGTGCACAACACCCTGGTCGGGCTGAACCTGCGGGACAAGATCAAGCTCGGCGCCAGCGGCAAGATCATCAGCGCCTTCGACATCGCCAGTGTGCTGGCCATTGGCGCCGACTGGGCCAACTCGGCACGCGGCTTCATGTTCGCCATTGGCTGCATCCAGTCGCAGTCCTGCCACACCAACAAATGCCCCACCGGCGTCGCCACCCAGGACAAGCTGCGCCAGCGCGCCCTGGTGGTACCGGACAAGGCACAGCGGGTGCAGATGTTCCACCGCAATACCTTGAAGGCCCTGGCCGAGATGCTCGCCGCTGCCGGCCTGGATCATCCCAACCAACTGGAACCCCGCCATCTGGTGCGGCGCGTCTCGGACAAGGAAATCCGCCTGTTCTCGCAGATTCACCTCTTCCTCAATCCGGGCGACCTGCTCAAGGAAAAGATCGAGGCGGACTTCTACGAACGGATGTGGGATATGGCGCGGGCCGACAGTTTCGAGCCGTCGTGCGCGTGGTGAGAAATGAGGGGCCGCTTCGCGGCCCTTAGCGATTGAAATCGCCCCCACAGGACCAGCACGAACCGCACTTGTGGGGGCGAATTCATTCGCGAAGCAGCCCGCAGGGCTGCCCTTACAGGCTCAACCCTTCAACACCCCACCATCCACCGGAATCAGCGTCCCGGTGACATAGCTGGCAAGCGGGCTGGCCAGGAAAGTCGCCATCGCACCGAACTCCTCCGCCGCGCCATAGCGCCCCACCGGAATCGCCGCCTGCTCCTTGGCCATCAGGCTGGAAACCGACGCACCACTGCGTTCGGCTGCACGCAGCAACAGGATTTCGGTGCGCTCGGTCCAGAACGAACCGGGCATCAGGGTATTCACCGTAACGCCATCAGCGGCCACTTCGCCGGAAAGGGTCTTGGCCCAATTGGCCAAGGCGCTGCGCAAGGCGCTGGACAGGACCAGACCAGGAATAGGCTCCACCACACTGGTGGACGAAATCATCAGGATGCGACCGAAACGACGCTGGCGCATGCCGGGGAGGAATGCGTCCACCAGCGCCATGGTGCTCAGCAGCATGGCATCCAGTTGGCGGTGCCAGAGTTGCGGATCGAACTCCACGGCATTGATCGGCGGCGGCCCGCCGTTATTGGCGACCAGGATGTCCGGCGCACCGATGGCCGCCACGACCTGCTCGATGGCCATGTCCACAGCCCCCAGATCGTTCAGGTCCACCGCGACCGCCTGGGCCTCACCGCCCTCCTTGCGGATGCGTTCCACCGCCAGTTCCAGCTTCGACAGGTTGCGCGCCAGCAGGCAGACCCGCACGCCCTCCCTGGCCAAGGCCTCGGCCACACCGAATCCCAACCCGGAGCTTCCGCCACAGATGAGGGCACTGCGGTTCTCAAGTTGAAGGTCCATGTTCAGCACTCCATTTCCAGATTCACCCGCCAGTGTGCACCCGGCAGTGGCGCAGGCCAATGCGCAATCGACGCCGCCTCACTCATGCCGAAAGCACCCGGCAGGCATGCTCCGGAATGGTCACCGACACCGGGTTGCCGATGGCCAGGCCAATATCCTGGCAAGGCGTGGTCAGCGCAGTGAGGGAAACGCCGGAGCACTCCACCGTGGTCTCGATGGTGGCGCCGATGTCCCGCACGAAGGTCACCGTACCCGGCACGCTGTTGGCGCCGCCGGTGTGGGGCGTCGACAGTTGCAGGTCTTCCGGGCGCACCAGCAACTTGATCGGCGCGCCGGCCTGAATGCTGTTGCAGATTGGCGCCTGGATCGCCGCGCCACCGGGCAGGCCGACGCGTCCGCTACCCAGCGCAGTGGCCGGGAAGATGTTGCCGGTGCCGATGAAGTCGGCGACAAACTCGTTGGCCGGATTGCGGTAGATCTCGATCGGCGTGCCCACCTGCTGCACCCGGTGCTCGCCCAGTACGACAACGATATCGGCCATCGTCATGGCCTCACGCTGGTCGTGGGTGACCATGATGGTGGTGATGTTCAGGCGCTGCTGCAGCTGGCGGATCTCGATCTGCATCGACTCGCGCAGCTTGGCGTCCAGCGCCGACAAGGGCTCATCCAGCAGCAACAGCTTGGGATGCGAGGCGATGGCGCGGGCAATGGCCACGCGTTGGCGCTGCCCACCGGAAAGCCGCGACACCGGCCGGTCGACCATCTGCTGCAACTGGATCATCTGCAGCAGCTCGGCCACCCGCGCTTGCTGCTCGGCCTTGGGCACGTTGCGCAGGCGCAACGGGTAGGCAATGTTTTCGCCGACCGTCATGTGCGGGAACAGCGCCAGCGACTGGAACACCATGCCGAAGTTGCGCTCGTGCGCCGGGGTGAAGCCGATGTTCTTGCCATCCAGGAGGATCTGCCCGGAGCTCAGGCTCTCCAGGCCGGCGATCATCCGCAGCAGCGTGGTCTTGCCGCAGCCCGAGGGGCCGAGGAAGCACACCAGCTTGCCTTCCGGCAGGTGCAGGTTGACGTCCGTCACGGCACAGATGGAGCCGTATCGTTTTTCGACATTTTGCAGAATCAGTCCAGACATGCTTCACCTCGACTCAGAACGACACGCCGCCATCGCCAACCAGCTTCTCCAACGCCCAGATCAGGGCGAAGTCGATCAGCACGATCAGCACGGCAAAGGAAAATACGGTGGGATCGAGGGACGACACGGTGCGGCTGTACATCCAGATCGGCACGGTCATCACATCGATGTTGTAGAGGAAGTAGGTAACGGTGAACTCGTTGAACGACACAATGAAGGCCAGCAGCATCCCGGCCAGGATGCCCGAGCGCATCAGCGGCACCACCACATCGCGTATCGCCCGTAGCGGCGACGCGCCGAGCATCTGCGCGGCCTCTTCCACCTCGGTGCCGATGGAAACCATGGCCGCCGTGCAGTTCTTCACCACGAAGGGCAGCGCGAGGATTACGTGGGCGATCACCAGCCGCGAGGTATCCATGTGGAACGGCAGGCTGTCGAACACCAGCAGCAGCGCCAGCCCCAGTACCACCATGGGGAACACCAGCGGCAGCGACATCAGCTGCAGCGCCACCGCCTTGCCACGGAACTCGCAACGGGTCAGCGCGTAGGACGCCGGCACCGCCACCAACGTCGCCAGCACCATCGTCAGGCAGGACACCAGCAAGCTGGTGGTCAGCGCCTGGCCCAGGCTCAGCACATCACTCGCATCAGGCGAAACGAAGGTGCGCCAGGCCGCTTCGTACCATTGCAGGCTGTAGCTCGACGGCGGGAAGTCGAGGTTCGACGCGCCGCTGAAGGACATCACGATCATGGTCAGGATCGGCAGCACCGCCAGCAACAGGATGACGCCGGAAAGGATCATCGCGAAGCGACCGGTTTCCCCCGGTAGCGCCGCGTGGGAACGGAAAGGATTGCTCATTGCGAAGCCTCCAGCATGCGGCGGCGACGGCCAGTGACGTATTCGGAGAAAGTCATGATCGCCAGGGTGGTAACGATCAGCACTACGCCAGCGGCGGAGGCGGCGGGCCAGTTCATCAGCGGGGCGATCTGGTCATGCACCATCACCGCCAGCATGGGCACGCGCCGCCCACCGAGCAGCAGCGGTACCACGAAGCTGCTGGCGTTGTAGGCGAACACCAGGGTGGCGCCGGTGAAGATGCCCGGCAGGCTCATCGGCAGTACGACCTGACAGAACACCCGCACGCGGCTGGCGCCCAGGGTCGCGGCGGCTTCTTCGTAGGTGCGCGACACGCCGCGCATGGCGCTGGCGATCGGCAGCACAGCCAGGGGGAAGGCCGTCTGCACGAGGCCCATGAGTACACCGGTCTGGTTGTAGAGCAGCATCATCGGCCGGTCGATCAGCCCCAGCCCCATCAGGGCCTGGTTGAGCATGCCCGCCGGACCGAGGATCACCAGCCAGCCGTAGCTTTGCAGCAACAGGTTCACCAGCAATGGCAGGAGCACCGCGGCCAGGAAAATCCGGCGCAGGAATGGCGACTGCAGGCGCGACATGCAGTAACCCACCGGAATCGCCAGGGCCACTGCGATCATCGCGCTGAACAGCGCCAGGCGCAGGGTCAGCAACAGCGACTTCAGGTAGTAGGGCTCGGCCAGTTGGGCATAGCTGGCTAGGCTGAACCCACTCCATTCCGCCCCCTTCTCGCCGATGCTCATGCGCAGCACCAGCAGGCTGGCGGCCACCAGTACGGCCAGGAACAGCATCGAAGGGGTAAGGAATAGCCAGGCCCGCACAGTAGGAGAAACCGCCTTCGCCGGGCGCAGCGGCGCCGCGCCGACCGGTTCGGTCAGATCAATGTGTTCCATATCGGTCGTCTCGTCAGAACAGGGAAACCACGCGCCCGAGCGGACGGCCGAAGGCCAGCCGCCCGGCGCGACTCACGGCAGGTGCCGTGGCTGCATCAGGAAGAGAAGATTTCCGTGTAGCGGCGAATCCACTGGTCATGGACCGTAGCGAGGAAGGCGTTGTCGTGCATGATCGCCTTCTCTGCGATCTGCTCCGGCGTGAGGATGAAGGGGCTCTTGCGCGCCTCGGCGGAGATGATCGCCTTGGAGTTGACCGGACCGTTGAATATGTCTTCGGCCATCTTGCCCTGCACCAGCGGGTCCAGCGAATGGTCGAGGAAGGCATAGGCCAGGTCGGTATCGCCCGGACGGTGCTTGGGCATTACCGAGAGCATCAGGTCGGTGTAGAAGCCTTCCTTCATGCCGAAGGTGGCGCCCAGGCTGTAGGCGGGATCGCGGATCTGCTTGGGGAAGAACGCCGGAGCGTAGAGACCGCCCATATCCAGCGAGTTGGTGCGGAACAGCTCGGCGATCTGGTTGGGGTTCTCGCCCAGGGTCATCACGCGGTCTTTCAGCTCTTCCAGCTTCTTGAAGCCCGGCTCGATGTTATGCACATCACCACCGGCCAGCTTGGCCGCGATGATGATCAGGTCCATGGCTTCGGTCCAGTTCGGCGGCGGCAGGAACAGGCGGCCTTCGTAGGCCGGGTCCCAGAGCGCAGCGTAGCTGTCCGGCACATCCTTCACGGTGCGCGTGTTGTAGACCAGGCTGTTGCACCACAGCAGGTAGCCGATGCCGTGGCCGTTGGCGCCGGTCTGGTACTGGACGGGCACGTCCTTGAGGTTGGGAATGCGGTTGAGGTCGGGTTTCTCCAGCAACCCGGCACTAGCCAGGCCTTCGGCGCCCACCCCGGCGAGGGTGATGATGTCGTACTGTGGACGATCACCGCCGGCCTTGAGCTTGGCGACCATTTCCGAGGTACTGCCGGTGCGGTCCGCGATCACCTTGGCGCCAGTCTTGGCTTCGAAGGTGGCCGCGATATTGCGCAGTGCCGCAAGCCCGGTGTCGTCCGACCAGGTCAGCAGTCGCAGGGTCTTGCCCTGGAAGCGGGTATCACTGGCGCTGGCCCGGATGAAGGGCATCGACAGGGTGGCGGCAGCCACCGAAGCGGCACCCACCGTCTTGATGAAATTTCTTCTGCTCAGATCATGCTCGCCCATTGAGGACTCCTCTTGTTCTTGTATGGAGCTGCGGCAGCGAATTGGCCGGCGGGGCCATCCTGCGGCGCACCGCAGAGCGCAACAATCGAAAATTCGTCATCGGAGCCATGTCCTCAACGCATGGCTGGACCCCAGACATGACAAAGCCGCCGGAAGGCGGCTTTGTCAGAGTCGAGGCATCGAAGCCCGGCAATATGGGAGCGAATGCTTGTGGATCGGTGAAGCATGAGCGCTCTTTGTGGGGGCGAATTCATTCGCCAAGGGACGCGCAGCGGCCCCGCTGTTCCGTCGAGCGGGCCTGAGGCCTGCTTGGCGATTGAAATCGCCCCCACAGGTGAGGCATCCCCTCACCAGCTCCTATTGGGCGTCAGACCGCCCGTACCACGTGCTTGATTTCCTGGAAGGCGGATAGACCCCACGGGCCGAGTTCGCGGCCGATGCTGCTCTGCTTGTAACCACCCCAGGCGGTCTGCGGGAAGATCACCTGCGGCGAGTTGATCCACACCATGCCGGCCTGCAGGGCGTTGGCCACGCGCTCAGCCGCTTCGAGGTTGCGACTCACCACGCTGGCGACCAGGCCGAACTCGCTATCGTTCGCCAGTTCGATGGCCTCTTCCTCGGTGGCAAAGCTGCGTACGCAGAGCACCGGGCCGAAGATCTCTTCGTTCCACAGGGCGCTGTCCTGCGGCACATCGGCAAACACGGTGGGTCGCAGGAAGTAGCCGCGTTCCAGCTCAGCCGGACGCTCGCCACCGCACACCAGACGGGCGCCGGAGGCGATACCGCGCTCGATATGACCGCGCACGCGCTGGTACTGGGCCTGGTTCACCAGGGCGCCCATCTCCACTCCCTCACTGAAGGGGTCACCCACTTTGGTGGCCTCGGCACGGGCCTGTACCCGCGCCAGGAAGTCCGCCAGCAACGGCTCGGCTACCAGCACGCGGCTGGTGGCCGAGCACATCTGCCCGGCGTTGAAGAAGGCACCACCGCAAGCCAGCTCGACCGCCAGTTCCAGGTCGGCCTCCTGCAGCACCAGCAGCGACGACTTGCCGCCCAGTTCCAGGCTGACGCCCTTCACGGTTTCCGCCGCGCGCTGCATCACCTGCACACCGACTGCGTTACTGCCGGTGAAAGACACCTTGGCGACTTTCGGATGGGACGACAGCGGTGCGCCCACCGCCAGGCCAGTGCCGCACACGATGTTGAGCACGCCAGCCGGCAAGCCGGCCTCATGAATGATGCGCGCCAGTTCCAGTTCCGGCAGCGGCGTCACTTCGGAAGGCTTGAGCACCACCGTGCAGCCCGCGGCCAGGGCCGGGGCGAGTTTCCAGGCGGTGGTCACCATGGGGAAGTTCCAGGGCACGATCAGGCCCACGACACCGTAGGGCTCACGGCGCAGGCGTGCGGCGAAGTCTTCGGTGGGCAGCTCGATCGGGCGGTCCTGCTGGGCATCGAGGCCTTCGGCCAGGCCGGCGTAGTACTCGAAGGTACCGATCACATCATCAACATCGATGGCTGCCTCGAACAACGGCTTGCCGTTGTTGGCGGACTGCAGCTGAATCAGGGTTTCGCGGCGCTGGCTCACGCCCTCGGCAATACGACGCAGCACAGCACCGCGTTCGGCGCCGCTGCGGCGGGCCCAGGCCGGGAAGGCATTGCTGGCGGCTTGCACAGCCTGGTCGACACTGGCAGCGTCGCCGGTGCCCAGCGTCGCGAGCTGTTCTTCGGTGGCCGGGTTGACCACGACCAGCTCGGCACCGCCGGTCAGCCACTGACCATCGATGTAAACGCCTGCGAGGGTTTCGGTGTAGGTCGGGAGCGTGTTCTGCATAGCAAGATTCCGTCGATTCTGGGCCGCCGAACCTGCAATCGGCGCGGGTGACATTCAGCGCCTTGCCGCTGGATGCGCGGCAGCAAGAGCTGGGGCAGGTAGGATGCGTAATTGGACCCGTCGGACGACGGCCATGACAAGGCAAAATTCGTCATACTTGCCATGTCCTCACGTCATGGCTGCCTTGATGAAACGCCTCCCTCCCCTGCCAGCGCTGCACACCTTCCTGGTCACCGCCCAATGCTGCAACTTCACCCGCGCCGCCGAACTGCTGCACCTCACCCAGGGCGCCGTGAGTCGGCAGATTTCCGGCCTGGAAAGCCACCTGGGCTACCCACTGTTCCAGCGTCAGGCGCGGGGGCTCAGCCTTACCACGCAGGGTCGCGAGCTCTTGCCGCGTATTCAGCAGGTGTTCACCCTGATCGATGAGGCCGTCGAACAGGTCGGCGCAAAGCGCCAGGCCCTGCAACTCAAGGCTCCCACCTGCGTGATGCGCTGGCTCCTGCCGCGACTGATGCGCTGGCAGGCGGAACGCCCGGACGTACCGGTGGAACTGACCACCACCGTGCAATACGGCGTCGATTTTCGCCGTGAAGAGTTCGACGCCGCCGTCATCTACGGCACCCAGCCCGGCAATGGCCAAGTCGCCCACCACCTGTTCGATGAACAGCTCACGCCCGTGTGCTCCCAGCAACTGATGGACGGCCCCGTGGCGCTCACCAGCGTCGCCGATCTGGCCCTGCATACCCTGCTTCACCCCACCCGCGATGATCAGGACTGGAAAACCTGGCTTCTGGCCGCAGGCGCCACCCTCGACAAGCTCGGCAGCGGGCACCACTTCGATACCCTCGACCTGGCCCTGTCCGTCGCGGCCCAAGGCAATGGTGTGGCCCTGGGCGACTGGGCGCTGATCGGTGAAGACCTCGCTACGGGCCGCCTGGTGGCCCCCTTCGACCTCAAAGTACCCACCGGCGGCGCCTATTTCCTGGTCTACCCGGAGCGTCCAGGCGCCAGCCAACAATTGCTTGAACTGGCCGAATGGCTGGTGGTCGAAGCCCACGATGAGCAGATGTAACTAGGCACTTCACGATCGGTGCACCGCAAAAGTGCACATGCCGGCCGGCAACACCCGAGCCCATCGGGCGCGTTGATATGAGGTGCCACATGGCTTGCCCGTCGATCGCCACACCGGGTGTCCAGCCGCTCCGGCCACCCGGACCGGCCTGTCTATACCTAACCTCGAACCTGCCGTAACGGTTCGCTCTTTCCACTTCGGGAGGAATGATCCATGGCTACTTTCCCTGGCACTCCGGGAGACGACTTCATATTCGGCACGGAAGACGACGACCTTATAAACGGACAAGGCGGCAATGACTTCCTGCTCGGCTCCGGCGGCAATGACACTATCGACGGAGGCGACGGCAACGACGACCTCTCCGGCGACTCAGGCAACGACACGCTTCTCGGCGGCAACCACGACGACACCCTCACCGGCGGGCTTGGCGCCGATCTCCTCACAGGGGGCGGCGGCGTCGACAGCTACTTCTGGACCGTCGAAACCGGTAACGAATCCAGCTCCGTGAGCCTGGACCGCGTTACCGACTTCGAAGGCTCGGGCGCGCCCGGCGGCGACATCCTGCGGATCTCCAGCCTCCCCAGCCGCCTGGTCTTCCAGGGTGCCCGCAACGGGGTACCCACGGTGGGAAGCAATCTCGGCTTCGGCAATAACGGCTTCACCGATGTCTTCTACGCCATCGGTGCCGCCAGCACCCTGCTGTTCGCCGACTCCAACGACAACGGCATCTTCGACGCCACCGACTTCGCCGTGCAACTGGATGGCATCCACAACCTCGTCAGGAGCGACTTCGGCGCCACCGCCTTCGTCATTGCTGGCACTGAAGGCGGCGAAGTGATCAATGGCACCAACGATCCCGACACCATCTTCGGCCTCGGCGGCGGCGACGTGATCAACAGCCTCGGCGGCAACGACATCGTCGATGGCGGCGCCGGCAACGACACCCTCAACGGCGGCGCGGGTATCGACCGCCTCACGGGCGGTGCCGGCAACGACATACTCAATGGCGAGGCCGACCGCGACCTGCTGATCGGCAACGCCGGTAACGACATCCTCAACGGTGGCGCCGGCAACGACACCACCATGTCCGGTGGCGATGGCAATGACATCGTCAATGGTGGCGAAGGCAACGACACCCTCGACGGCGACGACGGCAACGACGTTCTCAACGGTGGCGTGGGCAATGACGACTTCTTCGGCGGAGACGGCAATGACCAGATCTTCGGCGAGGACGGCGACGATGAGATCTTCGCCGGCCCCGGTAGCGACATCCTCAATGGCGGCGCCGGCAATGACCTGATCATGGGCGAAGCGGGCCAGGACACCCTCACCGGTGGCGCTGGCGACGACGAGTTCGAGTTCTTCACCGGCTTCAACCCCAGTTCGCCATTCGCCACCTTCGACACCCTGACCGACTTCCAGGGCGCCGGCGCAGTGGGCGGCGACACCCTGGAGCTCAATGGAGAGTTCTTCTTCCGCGGCCAGGTCAACATCAATCCGCAACTGGGTGCCGTGCTGGTCGGCGGTGGCAACGGCGTGACCGACCTGTTCTATACCCTGCGCCAAGGCAACACCTGGCTGATCGCCGACGAGAATGACGACGGCCTGCTCGACAGCCTCGACTTCACCCTGCGCCTGCAGGGCACGCACAACCTGACGCAGGACGACTTCGGTAGAAACACCGATTTCATAGTCGCCGGCACCGAAGGCAACGACGTGCTCATCGGCACCCCCGGCGATGACCGCATCTTCGGCCTGGGCGGCAATGACCAGATCTTCGGTCTGGAAGGCGCCGACTTCCTCGACGGCGGCAGTGGTGACGACGTCATCGACAGCGGACCGGGCTTCGACGAGCTGTTCGGCGGCACCGGCAACGACACCCTCATCGTCCAGGAATTCGCCAATGCCAACGGCGGCGACGGTGACGACCAGTTGTTCGGCGGGGCTGACCCCTTCGGCTTCCAGACCAACCTCAACGGTGACGCCGGCAACGACACCCTGACTTCAGGCGAAGCGGGTGCGGTCATGCAGGGGGGTACGGGCGACGACGTGCTGGTGAGCAGCAGCGCCAACGACTTCATGGTGGGTGACGTCTTCTTCGAGCCACCGGCAGGGACGGACCAGTTCAAGTTCGGCGCGATCTGGGGGCAGGACGAAATATTCGACTTCGAAGACGGCGTCGAAAAAGTCGACCTCAGCGCCAGCGGTCAGACCTTCGCCGACCTCACCATCGCAGACTTCTTCGGCAGCACCCAGATCACGGTGACCGCCGACGTCAATGGTGAGATCGGCAGCATCACCCTGACCGGCGTCCCCGCCGCGAACATCACCGCTGACGACTTCGTCTTCGCCTGATGCGCGCCCAGGTCCCCTCCCCCTTCGCTTTTCTCCCCTCTCCCTCCCGGAGAGGGGCCGGGGGTGAGGGAAACAATCACCGTTCGGAGCCCATCACTGCCTTGTGGGGGCGAATTCATTCGCCAATCGATCCGCAGGATCGACCTATCCATGCTCCATCCCAACCAGGCATCTTGAATCAGCAGCCAAATCCGCTAGGCTCTGCCCCCTCAACAGACGAGGAGTACCCACCATGGCACGCGCCACCGCCCGCCACATCCTGGTTTCCAGCGAAGAGAAGTGCAACGAACTGAAAGCCGCTATCGAAGGCGGCGCCGATTTCGCTGAAATCGCCAAACAACACTCCACCTGCCCCTCCAGCCGCGACGGCGGCAACCTCGGCTCCTTCGGCCGTGGCCAGATGGTCAAGGAATTCGACACCGTCGTATTCAGCGCCCCGCTGAACGTCGTGCAAGGCCCGGTGAAAACCCAGTTCGGTTACCACCTGCTGGAAGTCACCAGCCGTCAGGACTGATGGTTCCAAGGCGCCGCCGCTCGGCGGCGCCTGCTTTCCCCCCGCTCTGCCCCTTTCCAACAATCTCCAATCTCCCGCCTCCCTACCACCTGTCGGCATGTCTCCAGCTGACGCTCAAGCGCGCCCAAACGGCCAGCGGCACCAAGGCTATTGTAGGAGCGAGCTTGCTCGCGAAAAGGTCGGGCTCCGAAGCTTCTCTAACGAGTTCGCTCCTACATAGAGCAATCAGCACACGGCCGATAGGCGACACGTTCCGTCCTGAACTACCGTAGTTACGCCCGAAAGCATCCAAAGGAGTTTCACCATGTCGGAAGACACCAAGGTAAAAGGACCGGCCTCGTACTTCCCCTCCATCGAAAAGAAATACGGACAACCCATCACCCATTGGCTGACGCTGCTGGGAACCGTGAGCGGCAAGAAGCACATGGAAATGGTGGCCTGGCTCAAGACCGAACATGGCATGGGCCACGGACATGCCAATGCCCTGGTGGCGTATTACCTGGCTGCTGCGAAATAACGTACGGCTACGTCAGGAGCGCTCACTCCGTTGCGGGCCGGCAGGTGCCGGCCCGCCGTTCAGGTACCTGCTCAATAACCCCCGATATCCGACCCGATGAATATCCCCAACCTCGGGTCGTAGTACTGAATCACGATCCGCGGACTGCCGTAGCGTTGGTAGTAATAGGGGCGTTCACCCATGTAGTAACCGCCGTAGTAGCGTGGCGCGTAGATCACGCGCGGGCCGTGGTTGTAGTAGCCGCGGTGGCGGTAGTAGTGCTTGTGGCCATAGCCGTGGCGATTGCCCTTGAAGTGCTTGCCACCGCCGTGGCCGCCGCCATTCCAGGCAAGCAGGGTTTCGCCAGAACTGCTGGAGGTCGGCCAGGGTTGCTGCGCGAGGACCAGCCCGCTGGCCGCGCAGGCCAGGAAGAAGACGAACGGTTTGAGGATACGCATGGCGAGCCCTCCTGCATGGTCCCCCCAGCTTTTACCCCCGCCAGATCAGTATAGTTTTTGACCAGTTGTTGACCTGATTCCGGGCTGCCATGCGTCGGCGTGCCAAGGTCTTGGCGACGTACGGTGAAGGCCTTTTTACGCCTCGCCAGCACTGTAGGAGCGAGCTTGCTCGCGAACCTCCGAGCCCGACCTTTCGCGAGCAAGCTCGCTCCTACAAAGAAGCCGCTACAGCCGGGACCAGGCGTGGGCGGTTCCGATCAGATACATCCCGCCGAGCACCAGGCAGGCGGCCGAACTGACGATCCAGAAGCGGGCACCGTTGTAGCCGGGTCTGAACCGGGCAAGGGCCAGGCCTGCCATCCCACGCAACAGCAGGACGGTGGTGATCGCGGCCAATACGAAACGGGCAGCCGGCAGGGTCGAGAACAGGCCGGCGCCAGCCAGTGCGTACAGTGCCCAAATCACGAGCATGAGGATGATCGCGCTGGTGATCAGCGCCGGCTTCCGACGGCCCTCGCGTGACCAGCGGACGATCCGTTCGCCGGCGCCCATGGCGTCATACCAGGCTGGACCGAGAAAGATGCAAGCGACATGCAGCGCAGCGGCGAGGAACGTGCCCGAAGCGGCCAACAGCAACCAACCATTGCTTTCCATAGAGAGCCTCCGGAATCGAAACCTGATGTTGGCGGTGCACCGAGAAGCGGGCAATGCGGTTGAAGAGCGCAGAACTCGGATCGATGGGCACCCCTTCACTGCCCCACATCCTGCAAATGAACTGACTAACACGGCATATAGGCCATCACATGACCGAGTAACCAGCTACCGCTCATCAAAATCCCGCAGTGTCCACATGGACTTCATGGCTATCGGAAACCACCGGTTTAGAGGCGATCTCTCACTTTTCACGAGCCGTTATAACCATCTCCAGCGCTGCCGCTGGTCGGACTTTTGATCGTTTTTTGATCAAAATCCGCAGGTTGCGATTATTATGCCCCGGCGATCAGGACGCGCCCTGACATCAACACCACTGATTAGCGCGCCTGACTTTGGCATCTAAATCCTGAATAACTCCACAGTGCATGAGTTCATGTACCGGGGATTTTTCGTCCCCAAAAAAGTTCGCAGTCACGGCGAACTGAGAAATCCACAATTCCAATGCCGCTGTTGCATCAGTACAGCGCCCAATTGTTAGAAAGAGGTAAACCATGGAGCTTTTTCATCTTGTTGCTTCCCTGTTCCAGCAGCCGGCAACCATGGAGCTGACTCGCATGGGCGTCGTCTACGCCCACCTCATCGCTTGCTGCGTGGCCATCGGCCTGGTCCTGACCAGCGATATCGCCATGGTCAAGCAACTGTTCCAGGGCCGCGATTCCACCGAGGCCGATAAAGAACATCTGCATACGCTGAAGAAGACCGTACTGCTCGCCCTGGCGGCACTCTGGGTGACCGGTATCGGCATCCTCGCGCTGGATTACTCGCAGAAGGGTGCGATGTACTTCCTCAACCCGAAACTCCAGGCCAAGATCCTTGTGGTCGCCCTGCTGACCCTCAATGGCTGGGTGCTGCACAGCGTGGTAATGCCTGCGATGGACAAGGCCGGCAGCCTGCTGAAGATGGACATCAACGCCCGTAGCCTCGCGCTGTTCTCGGGTGTCATTTCCGGGGTGTCCTGGTTCTACGGTGCGATGCTGGGTATCGCCCGTCCGCTGAGCTGGAAATACTCCCTGGGCGAAATCATGGTCGCCTACCCGGTACTCATCTGCCTCGGCTTCGTCGCGATGACCCTGCTGGTGAAGTGGGCCGCCAACCGGACCCCGGCCCAGGCCAAGGTTCCTGCTGGAATGACCCCCGCGCTCGCTACCTGCTGAGCGTGGGCGGGCAAGGACGCCCGACCTTATTGAGAAAAGCCGCAGGGGCCTGATTGGCCCCTGCGGCTTTTTCGTTGGGACAATTTGATGGGTTTCGCTTCGCTCTACCGCATCCTACGGATCTAGCGAGTGATCAACCTGCTGACGCTGACCGTAGGATGGCGTGGAGCGCAGCGATACCCATCGGCAGAAGGCCGTTTACGCGATTACGAGTCCGGCGTGTCGTCGGTTTTGACCTCATCCCAACTGCTGTCCGGATCGAAGATCTTCATGGCCTTGGCGATCTTCTCGCTGTCGCGTCCCAGGTCCTTCTGAAACACCTGGCCCTCGTGGCTGATCATGAAGCTCATCACTCCGCTGTCACCGTACTGGGCGGGCCAGGCGACCAGGGCGAAGCCGCGGCTCATGGCCTTGCCGAGCATGTAGCCGTAAGCGCCACCGGGGGCCGACGGCCCTTGGGCGGTGAGGATGCGGAAGTGATAGCCGTGCCAGTCATCACCCTTGGTCTGGCCACCAAAGAGCGGGCCGAGCGGGCTCTCCTCGGTACCGTCTTCATCGGCCCAGTAAAGGCCGTCGTGCTGGCCATCGCTGCTGATGAACTTCTGGGCGTACTCGAGGATGCCGTCACCATTGCGATCGACCTCGGCGTAGTCCATCTGTGCGTCGTGATACGCCTCCGCCGCCTCGATGGCCGACAGCTCATTGCGACCGATGCGGCGCAGGCGAATCTCCTCGCCGCCGGCCTTGGCGTCGAAGCTCCAGCCTTCCTTGCCCTGGACGATTGGGATCGGCAGGGTCCAGGGGTCATTACCGACGACGACATGGGCGCGGCCCTTGGTGGCGGTGTCGATGCTGTGCTTTTCCCGGTAGTAGGCAATGAAGGCATCGACGTCCTTGCGTTCGATGCCCTTGGTGGGGATGTACTCCTGCCAGTTGGCTCCCAGCAACGCAGCCAGGCGATTGGCATCGGCCTTTTCGGTTCCGAGAGCGGCGACGAAGGCATCGGCTGCGGCGTCCGGAGTCTTGAAGCGCTCGATTGCGCCGGCGCCCATGGCGCAGGTGGCGAGCGACAGCAGGGCGAAGATGCGGATTGCGCGATTCATGTGCTGTCTCCTTTCAGCGCCGACGGCCACCACCGCCACGAGACGGTGAGTGGGCTGGACGTTGCACTTGCCGGCCGGCAGAAGCCCTTTGGGTTTGAGGGCGCGAGGCAGAGGCCCGACTGACCTCACCCCGACTGGTCGCCGCGCGCGACTGGGATGGCTGCCGCGCGCCGGCAAAGGCGTTGTTGCGCGGTGCCTGCTTACGGGCGGCGGTGTGCTGCTGACGGGCCTGCTGCCGCACTTGCTGGTTGTTCTGCGCACGCGGGCGTTGCTGGCGGTTGGCATCACCCGCCTGGCGCTGCTGCCGGGCGCTTTCGGCACGTTGGCGTGCCTGCGGGTCATTGCGCATGTCGCGAGTGGCGGCCTGGGCGCGTTCGCGAGCCTGCTGGTTGGTACGGGCCGGAGCCTCGATGCCGCGTTGCTGCAGGCTCTGGCGGGCTTTCTGGCGCTCCGCGGTGCGGTTGGCGTCATACCCACGCGCCGCCTCGCGCTGCTGGCTGCCATTCAGTCGCAGACCATTCTGCTGACGATTGACATTGTCGCGGTAGGGCACGCCCTGGCGGTTGACCGGGTTGTGGACGAACTTGTTCTGGTTGCGGTTGATCTGCCGGTTGCTGTTGATGTTGTTGTACTTGTTGACGTCGATATCGACATCACCGCCGCCCCAGTCGCAGTCGCCCCAGAGGGAGTTGACGATGCCCACGCCGACGCCAAAGGCCAGACCCGTCGCCAGCCCCGTAGCGATGGGATAGCCGTAGCTGGGCGGTGGTGGATAGTAGGGGGGTGGATAGGACGGGTAGGACCAGCTGCCGTAGACCACGGTCGGGTTGTAGCTGGGGACGTAGACCACTTGCGGGTTCGCAGGCTCGATGACGATGGTCTGGTTGCTGGCTGCCGGCTGCACCACGGTGGTGGTGGAACTGGGTGGCGGAGCCGCCTGCACGGTTACCGTCTGCTGCTCGTTGGATTGCAGGTTGCCGGCGGCCTGGGCCTGGCGGCGCAAGCGCTGGACGGAATCCATCACATCGTTGGGTTGGGCGAGGAAGGCATCGCCCACGCGTTGCACCCAGGCTGGGTCCTGACCGAGGGTGGCAAGCACCTGCGGGAAAGCCACGAGCGACTGGACGCTGGGATCCCACGGTTGGTTGGCCACCTGCTTCACGGCGTCATCGCCCTTGACGTCCGGATGCGCCTTGGACCAGGCGACCGCGTCCGCCACGTTGCCCGGATAGGTGGCAGCCATCAGCACCTGGGCCAGCAACGAGTCCGGGTAGAGCGCTATGGGCGCCATCATCTGGTCGAGCTCTTCAGTCTTGAACACGGCCTGGGGCACGGCCGGCTGGGCAGCGGGAGCGGCTGCTTGCGCCGGCGCGGCTTCGGGCGCTGGTTCGGGCACGGCGGAAACGCCCGCGCTGGGGGTATCGCCACTTTCGCCGGCGGAGATGCCGGCGTCGTTCGCGGCGAAGGCCGGATTGCAGGCCAGCAAGGCCAGCAGAACGGCATTGAAACGGGTGCGGTTGGCCATGTTGCGTCTCCCGCAAACGGGTTGGTTGTCCTTGAACCCGGCAAAGGCCTGCGCCCTACCGCTGCCGTTCGGAAACGATAGACCAGACACGCACGACGGGCCTGGGGAAGCTGACAGAAATGTAATCACCTACCGTTTTCCGATGTGGCAGTTTTGCACTTGAAGCGCGCAACGACGGGTTGCGCGGCGCCTTTTTCGACTGACTGGATTGAAACGGCATGCAGTGCAAAACCTCGCGGCGGACCTTCGTCAAAGGCCTGGCCGCCGGCGGCATACTCGGTGGCCTCGGGCTGTGGAAAACCCCCGTCTGGGCGGTGACCAGCCCGGGCCAACCGACGGTGCTCAGTGGCACCGAGTTCGACCTGTTCATTGGCGAGACGCCGGTGAACCTCACCGGCAAGGCACGCATCGCCAAGACCATCAACGGCACCCTCCCCGGCCCCTTGCTGCGCTGGCGCGAGGGCGACACCGTGACCCTGCGGGTGCGCAATCGCCTGGACGAAGACACGTCCATTCACTGGCACGGCATGATCCTGCCGGCCAACATGGACGGTGTGCCGGGCTTCAGCTTCGCCGGCATCGCGCCGGACGGCATGTACGAATACCGCTTCCAGGTGAAGCAGCACGGCACCTACTGGTACCACAGCCATTCGGGCGCCCAGGAGCAGGTGGGCGTGTACGGCCCCATCGTCATCGAGCCGAAGGTACCCGAGCCGTACCAGTACCAGCGCGACTACGTGGTGATGCTGAGCGACTGGACCGACGAAGATCCGGCGCGCGTGATTGCCAAGCTGAAGAAGCAATCGGACTACTACAACCAGCACAAGCGCACCGTCGGCGACTTCATCGATGACGTCAGCAAGGACGGCTGGGCCGCCGCCATGGCCGACCGCAAGATGTGGGCGGAGATGAAGATGAGCCCCACCGACCTCGCGGACGTCAGTGGCGCCACCTACACCTACCTCCTCAACGGCCAGGCGCCCGACGGCAACTGGACCGGGCTGTTCCAGCCGGGCGAGAAGGTCCGCCTGCGTTTCATCAACGGCTCGGCGATGACCTACTTCGACGTGCGCATTCCCGGCCTGAAAATGACCGTGATCGCCGCTGACGGCCAGCCGGTGGAACCGGTGAGCGTGGATGAGTTCCGCATCGCCGTCGCCGAAACCTACGACGTGCTGGTGGAGCCTGCAGGCGACGAGGCCTATACGATCTTCGCCCAATCCATGGACCGTTCCGGCTATGCCCGCGGCACCCTCGCCGTTCGCCAAGGGCTGAGCGCGCCGGTGCCGCAACCGGACCCGCGCCCGCTGATCAGCATGGCCGACATGGGCATGGACCATGGCGCAATGGGGCATGGCGCCAAGGGCCAGGGCGAGATGGCCGGGATGGATCACAGCCAGATGCCAGGCATGGACCATTCACAGATGGCCGGAATGGATCACTCGACCATGCAGGCCATGGATCACTCGCAGATGGCTGGCATGGATCACTCGACCATGCAGGGTATGGATCACTCGCAGATGGCTGGCATGGACCACTCGACCATGCAGGGTATGGATCACTCGCAGATGGCTGGCACGGACCACTCGACCATGCAGGGCATGGATCACTCGCAAATGGGCGGCCAGATGCAGGCCCACCCCGCGTCCGAAGCCGATAATCCGCTGGTGGACATGCAGACCATGACGCCGACACCGAAACTCTCGGACCCCGGCATCGGCCTGCGCGACAACGGCCGCCGCGTGCTGACTTACGCCGACCTGCGCAGCACCTTCCCCGATCCCGATGGCCGCACGCCCGGCCGCACCCTCGAACTGCACCTGACCGGGCACATGGAGCGTTTCTCCTGGTCCTTCGACGGCATTCCCTTCGCCGATGCCGAACCGCTGTTGCTCAAATACGGCGAGCGCCTGCGCATCACCCTGGTCAACGACACCATGATGACCCACCCCATCCACCTCCACGGCCTGTGGAGCGACCTGGAGGACGAGGAGGGCAACTTCCTGGTGCGCAAGCACACCATTGACATGCCTCCCGGCACCCGGCGCAGTTACCGCGTCACCGCGGATGCCCTGGGCCGCTGGGCCTATCACTGCCACCTGCTGTTCCACATGGACATGGGCATGTTCCGCGAAGTCCGCGTGGACGAATGAAGGAGAGAACCATGAACAGATCGCTGCAGACCCTAACCGCCGCCCTGACCCTTGCACTGCTGGTGCCCACTGCCTGGGCCGGAGAGAACGATCACGCGGCACACCAGAAGGCCGCCGCAGCCGAGAAGCAGGTCGCGCCCCATGACCAGATGAACCACGGCCAGATGGATCACAGCCAGATGCAGGGCATGGACCATAGCCAGATGAAGAACATGGATCACAGCAAGATGGACCACGGCGCCATGCACAAGGACGCCAAGCCCGAAACGGAAAACAGCGATGATCGATAGCCTCAAGCGCCCTACCCTGCTCACCCTGGCGATGGCCGTTGCCGTCGCTGGGGGTGCGCAGGCCGCCGAAACCATGGATCACGGGGCCATGGGTCATGGGCAGATGAATCATGGCCAGATGGATCACGGCACCATGGACCATGGCCAGATGCAGCACGGCCAGATGGACCACGGCGCGATGGATCACAGCCAGATGAACCATGGCGAGCAGCCGGCCAAAACCGACGGATACGGCAGCCGCAGTCCCATTCCCGCACCGACCGCTGCCGACCGCGCAGCGGCCTTTCCAGCGCTGCCGGCCCATACCATGCACGCCGGAGGCATCAACAGCTTCTTCCTGATGGACCAGCTGGAGTACCAGGACGCCGACGACGCCAGCGTGCTGAGCTGGGACGCTTCCGGCTGGATCGGCGGCGACATCAACAGACTGTGGTTCCGCTCGGAGGGCGAACGCGGCAACGGCACCACCGAGGAAGCCGAACTCCAGGCGTTCTATGGCCGCGCCATCAGCCCCTGGTGGGAAGTGGTGACCGGCGTGCGCCAGGACTTCAAGCCGGGTTCGCCGCAAACCTGGGCGGCCTTCGGCGTCCAGGGCATGCCCTTGTACGGTCTGGAAACCAAGGCCACCGCCTACCTCGGCGAGGGCAGCCAGAGCGCCCTGCGCCTGGAGGCCGAGTACGACATCCTGCTGACCAACAGGCTCATCCTGCAGCCCGCGGCGGAGGTGAACTTCTACGGCCGCAATGACCACGAGCGTGGTGTCGGTTCGGGGCTGGGCAATACCGAACTGGGCCTGCGCCTGCGCTATGAGTTCACGCCCCAGTTCGCACCTTATATAGGCGTGAACTGGAATCGGAACTACGGCAACACCGCCGACTTCGCCCGCGAAGAAGGCGACGACAATGACGAAGCCCGCTTCGTCGCCGGTATCCGCTTCTGGTTCTGAGAACCCAACCATGAAAAGAACAATAAAAACCCTGGCCCTCGCCGGCCTGGTGGTAGCCGCCGGCGTGGGCGGTGTGGTCTACAGCGGCGTGGTGAACGTCGCCGCAGACGACCCGCACTACTCTCTCGTGCACAGGTTCCTCACCGCCGCGCGCGAGCGCTCCATCGAAGTTCGGTCACGCGACATCCAGGTTCCCCCGCTGAATGACGCCGGGCTGATACGCGCCGGTGCCGGCAACTACGCCGCCATGTGCGCAGGCTGCCACCTGGCCCCTGGCCTCGCCGCCACCGAGCTGAGCCAGGCCCTCTACCCCGCTCCACCGAACCTGAGCCAACAAGGTGTGGACGGCGACCCCGCAGCCGCCTTCTGGGTGATCAAGCACGGCATCAAGGCCACCGGCATGCCGGCCTGGGGCAAGAGCATGAGCGACGAACACATCTGGGGCATGGTGGCCTTCCTCAAGCGACTACCTGAGCTGGACGCGGATAGCTATCGCCAATTGGTGGACGCCAGCGACGGACACCAGCACGGCGGTGGGGAAAGCCAAGGCCACGGGCATGAGGAGGAAGTTACCCAGGAGGAAGGGCATGGGAATGCAGAAGGGCATGCTCACTAGTCCTGGCTCATCACTGAATGTGTAGGAGATCTAATTTCAAGCTGCCTGGCGGAGCGCAGGCGTGTCCTAGAAATCCACTTTTCCCCTGCCGGCCTTGATCGCCCCGCGCTTGGCCTTGCCTTCCAGCCGGCGCTTCTTCGACCCCAGCGTTGGCTTGGTCGGCCGTCGTGCCTTCTGCACTTTGGTAACGCTGCGGATCAGTTCCGCCAGGCGCTCCAGGGCGTCGGCACGGTTCTGTTCCTGGGTGCGGTACTGCTGGGCCTTGATGATGATCACGCCGTCGCCAGTGATGCGGCTGTCACGCAGTTGCAGCAGACGCTCCTTATAGAAGTCCGGCAGCGATGAAGCATTGATGTCGAAGCGCAGGTGCATGGCGCTGGAGACTTTGTTGACGTTCTGCCCGCCCGCACCCTGGGCACGGATGGCGGTCAGCTCGATTTCGTCGTCAGGCAGGTGGACGCTGTTGGAGATCAGCAGCATGGGCATGTAAACCGGGGGGCAAGGATGCAAAGCATACGTAGGCTACGCAGTGCCTGCCAGGAACGCTTGTCCGTGCCATCCTCGCCGCAGCAATAAAAAAGCCCCGCCAGATGGCGGGGCTCAAGCAAAGGAGCGGAAACCCGTGTCTTCTTAGAACACGTATTGGGCACGGACGACCATGCCGTCGCCGTCGTCGTCGCCCACCGCGTTGGTGGCGTTGTCCACTTTGGACTTGACGTAGTAGCCGCTGATCTTGACGGCTTCGTTGGCGTACCAGTTCAGGCCGACGTTGTGCACCTTGGCTTCGACGTCGTCGATGTTCGCGAAGGCGCCGTTGTCGTCTTCAGCACTGATGTTGTCGTAGCGGTAGAACACTTCCCAGGCGCCGATGCGGTTGTTCGACGGTTTGATCTTGTCGAACTTGCCCAGTTTGTAGTCACGGGATTCGCCGGTCAGGGTGTAGGCAACCTGAACGTAGTAGCCGTCGGCGTCGATGTCTTCGCGGTTGGCAGCCTTGGCTTCGACTTCACGCTTCAGGTATTCGCTCTGGATGGAGAACGGACCGGTGGCGAAGGCGGCTTCCAGGCCCCAGGTGCTGTCGTTGTCGTAGGCGCCGACCGGGGTGTTGTTGGCACCGGCCAGTACCAGGCGGTTACCGTTGTTGCCGGCGTCCTGGCCACCGTCGGTGCTCACACCGCGGATGCCCAGGCGGCTGCGGATACGGCCGTCGAAGGAAGTGTCGGACAGGTCGCGCTGGGCGTAGTTCACGCCGAAGTGCAGGACGTTGCCAGCTTCGTGCAGCGGGGCGAATACGCCGCGAGCGTTGAACTGCTTGACGCTGTCACCGTCCTTGTCGGAGTTGGTGGCGTCGTTGGCCATGATGCCGGCGGAGCCGTACAGGGAAGCGCCGTAGCTGCCGGAAACCTGTACGCCCATGCCGCCGTTGTGGGCGTTGACGTAGTCAGCCAGATCATAGGCAGCGGTACGTTCCTGGGCAGTCACCCACTTGGAGCTGGTGGCTTTTTCCAGGCCGAAGTCGGGGTCGAAGCGGCCCATCTTGATGGCGATGGGCGCGAAGCCGAGGTAGGAGATGGAGGCTTCGTCGAAGTAGCCGTCACCGTTGGAGTCGGTGCCGCTGCCGCCACGGTTGTCGCCGCCGGCGTTGTGGGAGAAGTCGTAGTTGATCTGGTAAGCCCAGTCGGTGAAGGCAATACCACCCAGCTCGAGGAACGCACGGCGGAAGTAGCCAGCGTCAGCGGTGTTGCCGTTCACGGTGTAGAAACCGTCGAAGCGGCTGTAGTCAGCCTGCAGACGGCCGCCGAGCTTGAAGCTGAAAGCCTTGTCGGTGGTGCCGACTTCCAGGCCGCCTTTGGTCTTGATGACGATATCGGCGCCGTCGGTGGTAACGGTACCGGCGAAAGCCTGGGCGGAAATGGCCAGAGCCATGGCGCTGGCGGCAAAACCGGCGAAGTGCTTACGGATCATCGAAGGGTTCCCCTATTGGTCTTTAGCGTTAGAAAACACGAGAGCGTCTGGGCTCATCGGTGCTGGTGGGGAATCTTGGCGGCGGGTTATTTCAGCTCAGTTGCTTATATATAAATATTTTGTGACAACGGAACTTTTTTACTCCGAATTTTCATAAGCACGCAGACGCTCTAGCACGCGGCTTTCAGCCTATTTTGGCGAGCGCGTCGGGCGAAAATGAAATGAAGTTGGCGACTTGCGAATCTGGCGATTCGCGACTACTACGTCGCGGGGAAAGGACGGCTAGAGGGAGTCGCGGCGCTTCTGCGCCAGGTGTGCGGCGAGGTCGTCCACTTCGGCACCCGGGGTTTCCGGCATTAGGCGAACGACAGCCTGGGTCAGCCTCATCTGCTTGATGAAGCGCCGGCAATTGCGGCACAGCATGAGGTGACGGCGCACAGCCATACGCTCACGAAAACTGAGTTCGCCATCGAGCAATTCGCTGGAGCGGGCAACCAGTTCCTTGCACGTCAGCATTGGCCTGTCTCCTCGAAATGTTCCAGGGTGGCGAACAGCTTCAGGCGTCCACGATGCAGCAGCACCCGGACATTGGAGAGCGATATCTCCAGTAAATTACAGATTTCCTCCAACTCCAGCCCTTGGCGCTCACGCAGCAACACCACGCTGCGCTGCATCTCCGACAGGCTGAGCAGGGTCTTCTCCAGGCATTCGCGCAGCTCTTCCCCGGTGAGGAGGGCCTCGGGCGAATCCTCGTGCCAGGCCGGCACGATCGCCGCCCAGTGACCGTCCTCGGCGAAGCGGGCATCACCGATAGTTCCATGGGGGGCGGGCAGGTCGTCGAGCAGCACCTCGCGGCGGTTCTGCTTGAGACGGCTGCGGGCGGTATTGGCGACGATGGTCAGGAGCCAGGTCTTCAGGCTGGAACGCTGCTGAAAACCTTCGAGGTTGCGCACTACGGCGAACCAGGCGTCCTGCACGACCTCGTCGGCATGCCGATGGCCGACGATCGCGTAGGCCACCGCGCGCATGGCGCCTTGGTAGGCGCCGATCAACTCGCGAAACGCCCCCTGTTCCCCGGCCAGGAGGCGGGGAAGCAGGTCGGCGTCGGCCGGTTGACTCATCAGCGCTTGCGCAGGATCACGCTGCCGATGGAGTAGCCGGCACCGAAGGAACTGAGCACACCCAGCGCACCGCTGGGCAGGTCGTCCTGGTGCTTGTGGAAGGCGATCACGGAACCGGCGGAACTGGTGTTGGCGTAGGTGTCGAGGATCACCGGCGCCTCTTGCGGTTCGGCTTCACGACCCAGCAGCTTGCGGGCGATCAGCAGGTTCATGTTGAGGTTGGCCTGGTGCAGCCAGAAGCGCTTCACGTCGGTGACGTTGAGCTTGTTCTCTTCCAGGTGGGCGGCGATCAGTTCGGCCACCATCGGGCAGACATCCTTGAACACCTTGCGGCCTTCCTGGACGAACAGCTTGTCGCGGGCACCCACGCCCTCTTCCGCAGCGCGGTTGAGGAAGCCGAAGTTGTTGCGGATGTTGTTGGAGAACTGGGTCAGCAGCTTGGTACCGACCACGTCGAACTGGTGCTTGGAGGTGGCCTGGTCGGCACGTTCGATGATCACTGCAGTCGCGGCATCACCGAAGATGAAATGGCTGTCGCGGTCACGGAAGTTCAGGTGGCCGGTGCAGATTTCCGGGTTGACCATCAGGATGGCGCGGGCCTGGCCGGTCTGTACCGCGTTGGTGGCAGCCTGGATCCCGAAGGTGGCCGAGGAGCAGGCGACGTTCATGTCATAGCCAAAGCCGTCGATGCCGAGTGCAGCCTGGACTTCGATCGCCACCGCCGGGTAGGCACGCTGCAGATTGGAGCAGGCGACGATCACACCGTCGATGTCCGCCGGGGTCTTGCCCGCGCGTTCCAGGGCCTGCTTGGCAGCGCCCACGGCCATCTCGCAGAGGATGCCCCACTCGTCATTGGTGCGTTCGGGGATGCGCGGCGTCATGCGCTTGGGATCGAGGATGCCGTTCTTGTCCACCACAAAGCGGCTCTTGATGCCGGACGCCTTCTCGATGAAGGCCACGCTGGATTCGGCCAGGGCCTCGATTTCGCCCCGCTCGATTGCGCCAGCGTTCTCGGCGTTGAAGGCCTGCACATAGGCGTTGAAGGACTCCACCAGCTCTTCGTTGGAGATGCTGTTGGACGGGGTATACAGGCCGGTGCCACTGATTACGACGTTGTGCACGGTCGATCCTCTCGATACTGGGCCGCTCACTCGAACGGCCGGTTCAGGCAGTCAGCCGCCGGCCACGCAGGCCGGCAGCGGAAAAATAGTCGTCCCGCCAGGCGGGGTGGAACTGCAAAAACAAGGGTGGAAGCTATTGCGCGAACATCCTTCGCCGCGCCCCGCCGACGCCTTTCGCGCCGTAGGCCAAATCGCCGGAACCCTCTTCGCGGATGCTTCACTTTTTATCCAGATGCGAAGGGTAACGCCAGAAACGACGGCTGGCGACGGGGACTTTCGCCAAAATATCGGGGAAGTGACGCGAACGGATAGTCAGTTTGCGACCTTCAGGTGACAAAGCGTAGTATCGCTCTGCGAAGACAAGTTGAAGCAGAGGATCGCCCCTACAACCCCCCAGGCCGCCAGCTCGCCTTCAGCCGTGGTGCGGAGACAAGCGGTATCGGCGACCGTGGCCACGAATGGACACGGCTGGTTCACGGTTTCAGAAATCCACCGACCCCGACAGCTTGAAGGTGCGGGGTTCCCCCTGGGTCAGGTAGCCGCCGTTGGCTGAGGCCCAGTAGTTCTTGTCGGTGATGTTCTCGACGTTGGCACGGATCGTGAGCTGATTCTCGTAGGCGCGGAAGCTGTAGCGGGCGCCTGCGTCGAAGCGGTTCCAGGACGGGATGCTGAGTTCATTGGCCGGGTCCGCATATTGGCCGCCGGTGCGCAGCATGCGAGCGCTGATCGCCGCGCCGGGTACGCCGAGGATGTCCCAGTCCACCGAGGCGTTGAACTGGAACTCAGGCACACCCACCGCGCGGTTGCCGTCATTCGCGCCGGTCTCGGTGCTCTTCAGCTCGGTGTCCATGTAGGTGGCGCCGGCGATCAGGCGCAGGCCATCCAGCGGCTCGCCATAGATGTTCAGCTCCACACCCTTGTTGACCTGGTCACCGTCACGGGTGAAGACGTTGCCCACCCGCACGCCGTCGGCCGGCTGCTCGATACGGTAGACGCCGAAGCTGGCGCCGAAGCTGTCCATGTCCAGCTTGACCCCGGCCTCGATCTGCTTGGAGCGGTCGGGCGAGAAGACTTCACCCGGATTGACCAGCGTCGGGTCGTTGGGCGCCACCGGGCCGGGGGCCAGGCCTTCGATGCGGTTGGCATAGAGGGAGATGTGTTCCGTGGCCTTGAACACGACGCCATAGACCGGCGTGGTGATGGACTTGTCAGACTTGCTGGTGCGATTGCCGTCGCCTCCGAAATTGCCGCCGTCATAGCTGTACGTTTCCAGCCGAATCGACTGGCGACGCACGCCAAGCGTCAGCAACAGGCGGTCATCGAGCAAGACGAATACGCGTCTCAATCTCTTTCTTACCGTCTAATTACAGGCAGAAGCCGACGAATGGTGAAGGTGGGGACGGCGATTCGAGATCGCCTACAACGCCCGATGTGGCCGATGAGGCGCTTCCGGGGTTTTCCGGCGCCGCGTCGGGCGTTAATGTGCACGGCTCGCAAATCGGCAAATGGAGAGCCTTCGATGAGCCTGCACGGCACCTACGATCCGCAGAACGTTTTCGCCCAGATCATTCGCGGCGAGGCCCCCTGCTACAAACTCTACGAAGACGACGACGTGCTCGCCTTCCTCGATATTTTCCCGCAGTCGTTTGGCCACACCCTGGTGATCCCGAAGCGATCTGCCGCGCGCAACATCCTGGACATCGAAACCGATGCCCTGGCCAAGGTCATGGCCGTTGTGCAACGGCTGACCCACGTGCTGGTGCAGGAGTTGCAACCGGCCGGCGTGCAGGTGGCGCAGTTCAACGGCGCACCGGCGGGCCAGACGGTGTTCCACATTCACATGCACATCGTGCCGCGCTTCGACGGCGAATCGCTGGCTATACACGCCAGCAAGAAGGCCGACCCGAACGAGCTGGAAGCCCTGCAGGCTCGTCTGCTGAAGCACCTGGCCTGACGGCTCCTCCGGGGCGCGACGCGGGATGAACATCGCCGTTCTACCCTTCGTCGTCGCCCTGCCCTACTCCCCCGCCTTGTCCAGTTTCAGCCGACTGCGTTCGAACCAGGCCAGCAGGTAGTCCGCCAGCACCTGGGTGCGTCGCGGCAACCCGCCCTGCCAGGGGTGCACCAGGAAAACCGGGGTCTGACGGGTCTGGTAATCCCGCAGCAACCACACCAGACGGCCATCGGCCAGTTCGTCGTAGATCATGTAGGAAGGCAGTCGCGCGACGCCGGCACCGGAGAGGGCCGCCTTCTTCAGCAGGCTGTAGTGATTGCTCGCCAGCGCACCCGCCACCTTGACCCGCTCCAACCGGTGCTGCCGGTGGTAGAGCCATTCCTCGAAACCGCTGTAGTGGGTGTTGAGCAGGCACTGGTGGCGCGCCAGGTCCGCCGGTTGCTCGGGCTCGCCGTGGGTGCCGAGATAGGCCGGGGTGGCGCAGGTGATTTCCTGCAGGGAGAACAGCGGCCGCGCCACCAGGCGATCATCCATGTCCATGCCCGAGCGGATGGCGAGGTCGAAGCCTTCCGCCACCAGGTCGCGATAACCGTTGTGCAAATCCAGCTCGACGCGGATCTGCGGGTACTGCCGGATGAAGTCCAGCAACAGCGCATCGAAAAAGGTCTCGCCAAGGGACACCGGTACCGTCAGGCGCACGCAGCCGGTCAGCTCCTCCTGCAAGCGCCGCACCGATTGCCTGGCCCGCTCCGCCTGCGCAGCCAGGGCCTTTGCCTCGGGCAGCAAGGCTGCCCCGGCGGCAGTCAGGCCCAATCGTCGCGTGGTGCGATGCAGCAACGAAGCGCCCAATCCTTGTTCCAGCGAGCGGATGCGCTTGGACAACTGCCCCTTGCTGCAGCCCAGCCGCTCGGCTGCAGCGGTGAAGCTACCGGCTTCCATCAGCACCGCGAAGGCGGCCAGGTCGTCCATTTCGCTCATTGATTTGCGGCCCTATTGTTTCCAATCGAAAACCAAAGTTTTCCAATTACATGGATTATCGACAATAGACCGCACTCTACACTGGACCTGTCATTCATTCCCCCACACAGGATTCCAACCCATGAAAATCATCCTCGTCGGTGCCAGCGGCACCATCGGCAAGGCCATCGAACAGGAGCTCAAGGAGCGCCACGAAGTCATCCGCGTCGGTCGCAACAGTGGCGACCTGCAGGCGGACATCACCGACGTCGCGTCGATTCGCAGCCTGTTCGAGAAGGTCGGTTCGTTCGATGCCCTGATCAGCGCCGCCGGCAAGGTGCACTTCGGGGCCCTGGCAGAAATGGGTGAAGCCGAGTTCGCCGTGGGCCTGCAGGACAAGCTGATGGGTCAGGTCAACCTGGTGCTGATCGGCCGCGAATTCGCCAACGACGGCGCCTCGTTCACCCTCACCTCCGGGGTGCTGAGCCACGATCCGATCCGCTACGGCGCATCGGCCAGCATGGTCAACGGCGCCATCGATGCCTTCGTACGCAGCGCCGCCCTGGAGCTACCGCGCGGCATGCGCATCAACAGCGTCAGCCCGACCGTGATCGAGGAAGCGCTGCCGAGCTACGGTCCCTATTTCCGTGGCTACAAGGCAGTATCGGCGGCCGATGCGGCATTGGCCTACGCCAAAAGCGCAGAAGGCGCGCAGACCGGCCAGACCTATCACGTGGGCTGAAGGCCCCTACAGTTCGCCGGCGTAACACACCGGCGAACTGGGCGGACCGCTGCGTTCGAGCTCTTCTTCGAGAAACTCCGCCAGCACCCGGGCATTGTTGTGCGCTTCGTCCTTGGCGGCGTACAGGAGGGTCAGATTTCCCTTGCGCGCCATTTCCAGCAAGCCCTGCCAGTGCTCGGGATGGGCCGCGAGTTCCGCGCGGTACAGCAGGCGGAATTCGTCGAACAGCGCCGGGTCATGGCAGAACTGCTTGCGCAGCTGGTCTGACGGCGCCACCTCCTTCAGCCAGGAGGCCAGGGCCAGTGACTCCTTTCGGATACCACGCGGCCACAGGCGATCCACCAGCACCCGCTGGCCATCATCGGCCTTTGCCGCCTCATAGACTCGCTTGAACTGGATCATCCCTCTCCTCCGCCCTTGAGCCGGGCGCTGTGCACCGGTAACGTGGCCGCTCCCTGAAGGAGACCCACGATGCGCTTCGCCCGCCCCTTGCTGTTCAGCCTCTTGCCCCTCTTCGGCGCCTGCCAGATGTTCGCCGAAAAAGCCCCCGCTCCCGACGCCAACCTGGTGCGTCTGCAGGGTGAGCTGAGCGTAGTCTCTGGGCAGGTGATGTTCAGCCCGTGCGGCGAGAAGCGTCGCTTCGCCCTGGTCGACAGCGGCGCCACCGGGCTATTGCCGGAAGCCGCCAACCTCTCCGCGGATGGTCCCGGCAAGCTGTTCGCCGACATTCGCGCCCGCATGGGCGCAACGAAGTTGCCCGACGCCGATGGCCAGCTGGACCTGAAGACCCTCTACCGCCTGCAGCGCGAAGGGCATGGCTGCGATGACCTCAACTTCAAGCGCCTGCTGCTGCGCGCCAGCGGCCATGAGCCCGACTGGAGTGTCAGCGTCAGTGGCAAGGGCCTGATCCTCGACCGTCCCGGCCAGCCTTCCCTGGCCCTGCCCTACATGGAAGAACAACTGCCCGACGGCCGCTTCAACCTGTCCAGCGAGGCCAATGGCCAGCGCCTGGAACTGTGGGTCGCGCCCCAACGCTGCGTCGACAGCATGAGCGGCGCGGTCCAGCACCTGACCGCCGAGCTGCGCCTGAACGGCAACGTGCAACGTGGCTGTGCCTCCTTCGGTGGTGCCCGCGACAACTGACGACTGGCCGCAATCTCCATCCTCGCCCTTCCCCACTAAGCTTGGGGAAGGATCAAAGGAGGGAGAACACCATGCTGCGTATCGCCCTGAATGGATATGGGCGCATCGGTCGCGCTCTGGTTCGTGCGCTGTTCGAGCGGGGTCTCGACCAGCGCCTGCGTATCGAAGCCATCAATGACCTCGGCGATTTCGAATCGCTGGCCCACCTCACCCGTTTCGACTCGACCTTCGGCCGCTTCCCCGGTCATGTTCACCTGAGCGACGACCGCCTGCAGGTGAACAACCAGACCATCCACCTGCTGCGCGAGCGCGACCCGGTCAACCTGCCCTGGGCGCAGTTGGGCGTGGACCTGGTGCTGGAATGCACCGGCAAGATGAAGAAGCGTGCGCAGGTGGAGCAGCACCTGACCGCCGGGGCACCACGCGTGCTGCTGTCGCATCCCCTCGACACCGCCGACCTCACCGTGGTGTACGGGGTCAATCATGAGCAGCTGGGCAGCCAGCAGATCGTCTCCAACGCGTCCTGCACCACCAACTGCCTGGCGCCGCTGGCCATGTTGCTGCACCGCGAAGTCGGTATCCGCAGCGGCCTGGTGACCACGGTGCACGCGTACACCAACGACCAGCACCTGCTGGACAAGAGCCACAGTGATCCCTATCGGGCCCGCGCCGCTGCCGTCTCGATGATTCCCACCAGCACTGGCGCGGCCAAGGCCATCGGGCTGGTACTGCCGGAACTGGCCGGCCGTCTGGATGGCATGGCGATACGGGTGCCAACGCCGAACGTGTCATTGCTGGATTTCTCGTTCATCGCCGAACGCCCGACCAGCCGCGAGGCGCTCAACGCGGCCCTCGAAGCCGGGGTGACAGCCTTGCCGCCAGGGGTCATGGAGTGCAACGCATTGCCGCTGGTATCCAGCGACTTCAATGGCTATCCGGTTTCCTGCGTGGTCGACCTCAATCACACCCGCGTGCAAGGGGAGCTGGTGAAAGTGCTGGCCTGGTACGACAACGAATGGGCCTTTGCCAACCGGATGCTGGATGTGGTCCTGGCCTGGCTGAACCCTTGATCAATCCAGGACCCCTGCCGGCGCCGGCGATGCGCTTTGCCATTGGCTCAGCGCCACGCCGACGAACACCAGGCCGGCGGCGAGCAGTTGCACCCCTGTCAGCCGCTCACCCAGGAAGCCCCAGGCGAATACCAGGGTGAACACGGGAATCAGGTTGATGAAGCCGGTGGCCTGGCTCGCCGGCATCCGCGAGACGCCGAAGTTGTAGAGGCCGTAGGCGCCCACCGTGACCACAGTGCCGAGGTAGATCATGGCGCCGATGCCCAGCGGGCTGACGGACTCCGGCAAGGGCGAAGTGACCCAGGCCAGGGGCAGGAAGAACAGGCTGCCGATGAAGGCCTGCATGGCGGTCAGGAAAAAGGCCGAGTAGCGCGATGACAGATGCTTGAGCAACAGCGTGTAGCCGGTGGCGCAGAGCATGGCGAGGAACTCGTAGAAATTGCCCAGCAGCGGCTGCGGCGCATGGCTGTCCGAGTCGCTGGCCAGGCTCAGCCAGACAGCGCCGACCACGGCGAGGAAGAAGCCGGCCAGCGTGCCGCGAGTGATCCGTTCATGCAGCAGAGCGTAGGCACCCACCGCCACCAGCAACGGCAGTAGCGCGGTGATCATGCCGGCCTGGGAGGCACTGGTGTGCTGCAGCGCCAGGGCTTCGAAGATGAAGTAGAGGCAGGGTTCGCAAGCGGCCAGGCCCAGCAGGTATTTCCAGTCTCCAGGCTGGTAGTCGAGGTTGCCCCGCCAACGCCAGCCGGCCAGGAAGATCAGGCTGCCCAGGGCCATACGCGCGAAGATCACCCAATGTGGGGCGACTTCCTGGAAGGCCAGCTTGAGGGCGATGAAGGAGCTGCCCCAGAGCGCCATGGCCAGCACCAGGCAGGCCACCGCCACCAGTCGACCTTGCTGCGCCATGTTCACCTCCGGGAGAAAACCGCCAGTCTACGAGGCCGTCCATGGGGCCAGACAGGCACAGCAGGCGGGAAAAACTGTAGTGCTTACTGGTTCCAGGGTTTGCCGCGGGTCTTCTGGTCGAGCGGCAACTGCTGCAGCACCGCGGCCTTGGCCAGCATGTAGGCGCTGACCGGGGCGCTGATGAAGAGGAACAGGCTGATCAGCAACTCGTGCAGGCTGATTCCGCCGGCATCGGCCGAGAAGAACACCAGCGACGCCATCACCACGCCGCCCACGCCCAGTGTCGTGGCCTTGGTCGGACCATGCAGGCGCATGAAGAAGTCCGGCAGGCGATAGAGGCCGATGGCGCCGATCAGCATGAAGGCGCTGCCGAGCAGCAGCAGCGCACAGACGAGGATTTCTACCCAGAGGGACAGGGGTTCGCCGGTCATTCGATGATGTCTCCGCGCAGCATGTACTTGGCCACCGCCACGGTGCTGACAAAGCCGAGCACGGCGATCAGCAGCGCCACTTCGAAGAACAGGTTGCTGCCCTTCCAGATGCCGTAGAGCACGAGCATGGCGATGGCGTTGATGTAGAGGGTATCCAGCGCCAGCACTCGGTCCGGCAGGCAGGGTCCCTTCATAAGACGCGCGAGCGTCAGCAGCAGCGCCAGCCCGAGCATGCCCAGGCAGAGCGGAATCACTAGGCCGAGCATGGGAATATCTCCTTCAGCGGTGCCTCGTAGCGCGACTTGATCTCAGCCACCATGGCGACCTTGTCCGGCACGTCGAGGCCATGCACCAGCAGGGTCCGGCGGTCGGCACTGAGGTCGGCGGCCAACGAACCCGGTGTCAGCGACACCACGCTCACCAGCACGCTGATGGCCAGTTCGTTGTCCAGCTCGATGGGCACTTCGACGAAGGCGGGACGCAGCGCTTCGACGCGGCCGAGGGTCAGGCGTGCCACCTGGAAATTGGCCACCAGCACGTCCCCCACCACCATCAGCAGGAAGCGCATCAGCTTGAGCGGATGCCAGCGTTTCGGGCGCTCGATCAACAGCGGCTGGAAGAAGAACGGAATTGCCCAGCCGAGAAAGCCCCCCAGCAGCCAGTGGCTGAAGGCGAAGGAGTCCACCAGCAGCAGCCAGACGAACAGCAGCAAGAGGCTTTCAGCGGGGTGAGGAAAGATTCGTCGAATCATGCTCCGGTCCCCTCGAGAATGGCGCGGTAGAGGTTCAAGTCATGCAGCTGCACGGCGGTGGCCTGGGTGTAGTCCAGGAGCGGCTGGGCAAATGCCACCAGCACCAGGCTGCCGGCCAGCAGCAGAAGGGTGGCGAACAGCCGGCCGCCATCCAGTTCCGCACTGCCCAACACCTGATGGCCGGTACGCCAGAACAGCGTGCTGCCCGCGCGGCTCAGGGCCACCAGGCTGACGAAACCACCGATCAGCAGCACGCTCCACAACGGCAGTGCACCAGCGCCCGGCGGCGCAGCCTGGAGCAACAGGAGCTTGGCGAAGAAACCGGACAGCGGCGGCAAGCCCGCCACGGCGATGGCACCGAAGAAGAACGCCGCGCCGAGGATGCTCGGATTCTGCAGGGCCGGCCCTTGCACCAGGTGGCCCGCCTTCTCGCCCCGCTGCCGGCTGACCAGGTCGGCCAGGAGGAACAGCGCTCCGGCCACCCAGGTGCTGTGCAGCAGATAGAACAGTGCCGCGCCCTGGGCCTCGGGAGTCCCCAGGGCGATGGCTGCCAGCAGAGTGCCGGCGGAGACCACCACGAGGTAAGCCAGCAAGCCCTGCAAGGTAGCGGCAGCCAGGGCGCCCACAGCACCGAGCAACACCGTGGCCAGCGCCAGCGGCCAGAGCCAGGGCTGCGCCAGGTTGGCCAGCTCGCCGGCTTCCGGGCCGAAGACCAGGCTGTACACCCGCAGGATCGAATAGATGCCCACCTTGGTCATGATCGCGAAGAGTGCGGCCACCGGCGCACTCGCGGCGGCATAGGCACGCGGCAGCCAGAAGTACAGCGGCAACAGCGCCGCCTTGAGGGCGAACACCAGCAGCAGCACCAGTCCGGCGGCGGCCAGCACCGGTGCATTCTCCGGCCCGGCCGCAGCCACCTGGCGGGCCATGTCGGCCATGTTCAGGGTTCCGGTGATGCCGTAGAGGGCACCTATCGCGATCAGGAACAGCGCCGAACCGGCGAGATTGAGGATCACGTAGTGCATCCCCGCTTTCACCCGTTCGCCACCCCCGCCGTGCAGCAGCAACGCATAGGAGGCAATCAGCAGGATTTCGAAGAACACGAAGAGGTTGAACAGATCGCCAGTCAGGAAGGCGCCGTTGATCCCCAGCAGCTGGAACTGGAAAAGCGCATGGAAGCGCAGGCCGATACGATCATCGCCACGTACGGCATAGATCACGGCAGCAGAGGCCAGCACGGCGGTCGCCAGCAGCATCAGCCCTGCAAGCCGGTCGAGCATCAGGACGATGCCGAAGGGTGGCTGCCAACTGCCCAGCGCATAAACGCGCAACTGGCCATCGCCAGCCTGCTGAATCAGGTACAACGCCAGGGGTACCAGGGCGAGGGTGGCGAGCACGGAAAGGCTGCGCTTCAGGCGCTCGTTGGACGGCAGCACCAGCAACAGCGCACCGGTGAACAGCGGAATCAGGACCGGCAGGATCGTCAGGTGGATCATGGCGCCGACTCCTCGTCGGTGAGGCCATCGACATGATCGCTGTTCAGATCGCCTACCCCGCGCAAGGCCAGCACCACCACGAAGGCAGTCATGGCGAAGCCGATGACGATGGCGGTCAGCACCAGGGCTTGCGGCACGGGATCGGCATACTGCACGTCGCGCCCGAGCACCACGGCTTCACCGGCCAGCCGGCCCATGGCGAAGAGGAACAGGTTGACGGCGTACGAGAGCAGGGTCAGGCCCAGTACCACGGGGAACGTCCGGCCGCGCAGCAGCAGGTAGATGCCACTGGCGGTCAGCAGGCCGAGGGTTACGGCGAACAGCGCCTCCATCAATGAATCTCCTTGCTCGCAGCCGGGGACAGGCTCAGACGTCCCAGGTTGACCAGTACCAGCAACGTCGAGCCGACCACGGCCAGGTAGACGCCGAGGTCGAACAGCATGGCGGTGGCCAGTTCGAATTCACCCACCAGCGGCAGCTCGAAATGGCCGAACGCCGAGGTCAGGAAGTTGCGGCCGAATGCCCAGCTGCCGAGGCCGGTGAGGCCGGCGATCAGCACCCCGGCACCCGCCATGCGCTGGTAATTCAACGGCAGGCGTTGCTCCACCCAGGCAATGCCACTGGCGATGTACTGCAGCACCAGGGCCACGGCGGTGATCAGGCCGGCGATGAAGCCGCCACCCGGCAGGTTGTGCCCACGCAGGAAAATGAACACCGAAATCAGCAAGGCCAGGGGAAGCATCAGGCGCGACAGGGTTTCGAGAATCAGCGGGTGCTTGGCGCCGGCCCAGTTGCGCCCCTGGGGGTCGCAGGTCGGATTCTCCAGGCGCAGCCCCGAGAGCATGGCGAAGATGCCGATGGCGGCGATCGTCAGGACAGTGATTTCGCCGAGGGTATCGAAGCCGCGGAAGTCCACCAGGATCACGTTGACCACGTTGGTGCCGCCGCCCCCGGATACGCTGTTGGCGAGGAAGAAATCCGCGATGCCGTCGTAGGGTCGGGTCAGCACGGCATAGGCCAGCAACGCCACCATCACCCCCACTGCGCAGGCCAGGATGAAATCGCGCAGTCCACGCAGGCTGGAGCTTTCACCCGGCGTACGGGACGGCAGGTAGTAGAGCGCCAGCATCAGCAGGACCAGCGTCACCACTTCCACCACCAGCTGCGTGAGCGCCAGGTCAGGTGCGGAGAATCGGGCGAATGCCAGCGCCACCAGCAAGCCGGCCACGCCGAGGATCATCAGCGCGATCAGCCGCTGGCGATGGAAAATCGCAGTCAGCACCCCCGATAGCGCCAGCACTGCCAATCCCAGGGTGGTGATGCCGTCCAGTGGCGTGAGCGGACGTTCGCCCGCGATCTGCGGCAGGGGCGCCAGGGACAGGGCCACCATCACCATGGCGGCGCCCAGCAACAAGGACAGGTAGCGCTGCAGGGAGCCGTTCTCCAGGTGCCCGGTAATCCAGCGGGCGGCCACCACGGCGCGCTGCACCTGCTGCTCGAACACTTCCTTGGCGTCGGTGTCGGGCAGGTCGGCGTACCAGCGGAACAGTGGCTTGCGCAGCACATAGATCAGCACGCCGCCAACCAGCGCCACCAGACTCATGGCCAACGGCAGGTTGAAGCCATGCCAGATCGCCAGATCGTATTCCGGCAACGTGCCGCCCAGGCTGGCCGAGGCCGCAGTGGCCAGCAGTGGCGCCACCGTGATGCCCGGCAGCATGCCCACCAGCAGGCAGAGGGACACGAGGATTTCCACCGGGACCTTCATGTAGCGCGGCGGCTCGTGAGGCGGGAACTTGGGCAGGACGGCGGGCTCGCCGTTGAAGAACACGTCGTGGACGAAGCGCAGCGAATAGGCCACCGAGAAAACCCCGGCCAGGGTCGCCGCCGCCGGCACCACCCAACTGAAGCTGCCCAGCAGGTCCTGCTGCAGCGTCTCGCCGAAGAACATCTCCTTGCTGAGGAAGCCGTTCAGCAAGGGCACGCCGGCCATGGCCAGGGACGCCACCATCGCCAGCACCGCCGTATGCGGCATGTACCGCCACAGCCCGTTGATCAAGCGCATGTCGCGGCTGCCGGTTTCGTGGTCGATGATCCCTGCGGCCATGAACAGCGAGGCCTTGAAGGTGGCGTGGTTGATGATGTGGAACACCGCCGCGACGTTTGAGAGCTGCGAATCGAGGCCGAACAGTAAGGTGATGAGGCCGAGGTGGCTGATGGTCGAGTAGGCCAGCAAGCCCTTGAGGTCGTGCTGGAACAGCGCCATGCCAGCGCCGAACAGCAGCGTCGCCAGGCCGCTCAGACTGACCAGGTAGAACCACAGGTCGGAGCCGGACAAGGCCGGATACAAGCGCGCCAGCAGGAATACGCCGGCCTTCACCATGGTGGCCGAGTGCAGGTAGGCGGACACCGGGGTCGGCGCGGCCATGGCGTGGGGCAGCCAGAAATGGAATGGGAACTGTGCGGACTTGGTGAACGCACCCAGCAATACCAGCACCAGCGCCACCGGATAAAGGCTGTGGGCGCGGATCTGCTCGCCTGCGGCGAGCACCTGGGTCAGTTCGAAGCTGCCGGCGATATGCCCCACCAGCAGTATCCCGGCCAGCAGCGCCAGGCCCCCGCCTGCGGTAACCGCCAGCGCCATTCGCGCGCCCTTGCGCGCATCGGAGCGGTGCCCCCAGAAGCCGATGAGCAGGAATGAGGACAGGCTGGTCAGCTCCCAGAACACCAGCATCAGCAGCAGGTTCTCGGACAGCACGACGCCGAGCATCGCGCCCATGAACAGCAGCAGGAAGGAGAAGAAGCGCCCCATGGGCTCTTCCGTAGACAGGTAGTAGCGGGCGTAGAGGATCACCAGCAGCCCGATGCCGAGAATCAGCAGGGCGAACAGATAGCCCAGACCATCCAGCCGCAGACTGAAGCTGAGCCCGAAGCCTGGCAACCAGGTCTGGGCGAAATTGAGGGTGTGGCCGGCGAAGATGCTATCGGTCTGAGTCAGCAGGAGAACTAGGCCGGCCAGCGGTACCAGTGCGGTGACGGCCGCGCAAACGGAACGGCCAAGGCGCTCGGCCAGCGGCGGAAGAAGTGCCCCGAGAAAGGGCAGCGCGACAATGAGCGCCAGAATCATCCATATCTCCCCTAGGTCAGCGCCACCTTCCTCCAAGTAACGGAAATGGCAAGAAAAAAACCCAGCGATTATCCATTACTATCGATTCATCGCGATAGATTGAATTATTTCAAAACGCTAGCAACTGCAGAGAACGCCCACTCCAAACGGCGATAGCACCCAGGCGCTATCGCCGTCATTCTGGAATGGGGAAAACGACAAGCTGTCCCGATGGGGACAGCTTAGCTTCAGTGAGCGACGCGGCTGGTGCCGTTGACCGTCATGATGCGAACGCGCTCACCAACGCGGAAGACTTCGTTGGGCTGGACTTCCTGAACGTAGGCGCGCATCGAACCATCGTCTTCACGCACGGTGATTTCCACACCCTGGGTACGGGTGTAGCCTTCTTCGGCCGCCGCCCCCAGCAGGCCGCCGGCTACCGCGCCGATCACGGCTGCGACTGCGCTGCCACGACCGTGGCCGATGGTGCTACCGCCAATGCCGCCGACCACAGCGCCAGCGCCGGCGCCGACCGGCGTCTTGGTGCCTTCGATCTTCACCGGACGCAGCGATTCGATGGTGCCCATGCGCACGGTCTGCACTTGCCGAGCTTCGTCACGGGAATAGGTGTCTCCGGTCAGGCTCGACTGACAGCCACCCAGCGCCAGTGCCACTGCCGTGAAAGAGGCAACCAGCAGATAGGGTTTACGCATAGCAATTCCTCCAGAATTAATTACCCGTCCATTAGACTCCGCGCTGCGTAGGCTGTCACCTGAACAGGCCGACTACTCAGCCATCGTTCAGCTTTCCGACAGCCTCACAAGAAATCTCCTACAAGCTCCCTGTCACTCAAGGTTAGCCCATGGACTACTTCATCATCGCAATCACCACCATCGCCGGCCTTTACTTCCACTGGTGGCTGTACGTGCGCATCAAACGCTGGATGGATCGCGACCTCGCGTTATCCCTGGCCGAAGGCGACAAGGACAAGCAGGCGTTCATGCTGGAGCAGCTGAAGGTCGCTCACGCTGAAGGCATCAAGCGCAAGGACTTGCAGCCCTGGCTGGAACGGGCGGCGCAGCGTTACACCGCCTGAGTACGGTCAGACGCGGGCGGCCAGCTTCCACAACCGGGCGATATCCGCGCTACGCGCTTCCAGTTCCACCGCAGCGCACGCCATCGCCCGCTCCAGCTCCATGGGGCCGGGAACCAGGCTGAAGGCGGCCTCGATGCCAACTTCACGCAGGCGCTGGTAGCCCTCTCCCAGGCTCCCGGCAATCGCGATCACCGGCACGCCGGCGGCACCCGCAATCCGCGCCACTCCCACTGGGGTCTTGCCATGCAGGCTCTGGGAGTCGAGGCGGCCCTCTCCCGTCACCACCAGATCGGCGTCCACTACCGAATCGGCCAGCCCGGCCACTTCCGCCACCAGTTCGATACCGGGTCGGAAGCGCGCGCCGAGAAAGGCCCGTGCGGCGAACCCCAGGCCACCGGCCGCCCCTACGCCCGGATGCCGGCTATGGTCTTCGCCGAGGTGAGCGGCGATCACCTCGGCGTAGTGCCGCAGCGCTGCATCGAGCGATTCGACCTGGGCAGGAGTGGCGCCCTTCTGCGGGCCGAAGACTTGGGAAGCGCCGCGGGGTCCGCAGAGCGGGTTATCCACATCCGCCGCCACCTCGAACTCGATGCCGGCGAGACGCGGATCAAGACCGGACGGATCGACCGTCGCCAGCCGGGCCAGGGCCGCGCCGCCAGCCGGTAGCGGCGCACCGTACTTGTCCAGCAGGCGCAGCCCGAGTGCCGTAAGCAAGCCCGCACCGCCGTCATTGGTGGCGCTGCCGCCGAGACCGAGGATGATCCGCGTCGCGCCGGCATCGAGGGCCTGGCGAATCAACTCGCCGGTGCCGAAGCTGCTGGTGCGCGTGGCATCGCGGGTGTCGCGGGCGACCAGGTGCAAGCCGCTGGCGGCCGCCATTTCGATAATGGCGCGCCCCTGCCCCAGCCATCCCCAATGCGCGCGCACTGGGTCGCCCAGCGGCCCCTGCACCCGCGCGTCACGGCGTTCGCCGCCGGTGGCGGCCAGTACTGCGTCCACTGTGCCCTCACCGCCATCGGCCATGGGCTTCTGCACCAGTTCGGCTTCGGGAAATACCGAGCGCCAGCCCCGAGCGATGGCAGCGGCCACCTCGGGCGCACTCAGGCTTTCCTTGAAGGAATCGGGAGCAATGACGACTTTCATCGACGTACCTCAGGCTGGGCCGGGAATCACGAGGCTAATGGTAGGTGTTACAGGCGGCGGAAGAGATGGCGACGAAGGGCAGGATGACGGAGGGCGCAGCCAACGATGAGCTGCGCCATTACCCGGGAAAGGTCAGGGAGCCAGTCGCTCGCGAATCCAGGCGTTGTCCACGAGCCGGTAGTTCAGGCGGTCATGCAGGCGGCTCGGACGCCCCTGCCAGAACTCGATGCGCTCGGGCAGCAAGCGATACCCACCCCAATGCGGCGGACAGCTCGGCGCGTTATCGAGGAACCGCTGTTCGGTTTCCGCCAGCAGGGCCTCGAGCTCCGCACGATCGCTGATTACCCGGCTCTGCGGCGATGCCCAGGCGCCCAGGCGGCTACCCAGCGGGCGTACCTGGTAGTAGGCGTCGGATTCGGCCGGAGTTACCCGTTCTACCCGGCCCTCGATACGGACCTGGCGCTCCAGGGCGGGCCAGAAGAAGGTCATGGCGGCGAATGGATTGGCCAAGAGTTGTTCGCCCTTGGCGCTGTCGTAGTTGCTGAAGAACGTGAAGCCGCGTTCATCCAGCCCTTTCAGCAGCAACACCCGGCAATGTGGACGGCCTTCGGCGTCGACCGTGGCAACGGTCATGGCGTTAGGCTCGACCGGCAGTTGCTCGGTCTTCACTGCATCGCCGAACCAGCTCTGGAACAGGCTGAAGGGCTCGGCGGGAGCCAGCTCCTCGCTGAGCCCGTCGCGGGCATAGTCACGGCGCATATCGGCCAGGGTCTGGGTCATGATTGGCAGTCCTGTGTTCGGAAAGCCAATAGCTTACCCAAGGCGTGCTTACTTGGCCTGATCTGCCGCAACCACCTTCTCGGTCTTGCCCAACTGTTCCGGCGTGGCCGGCTTGCTGTATTGGGCAATCAGCGCAACCAGGGTTTCCTGCGGCGTGAGGATCATCTCGACACGGCGGTTCAGGGAACGACCTTGCTGACTGTCGTTGGCGGCGCGCGGCATATCCGAACCCAGCCCCTTCAGGTGCAGGCGATCACGCTGCAGGCCGCTCAGGCGGAAGATCGCGGCAACGGACTGGGCGCGCTCCTGGCTGATCTTGCGGTTGGTTTCAGTGTTGCCGGAGCTGTCGGCGTGGCCAAGGACCAGCACTGCGGTCTTGGTATCGCCTTCCACCAGCTTCGCCACTTTGGTGATGGGGCCCAGAGTGGCGGGCAGCAGCATGCTCGGGCGATCCGGGTTGTACGACGGGTCGACCGGCAGGGTCACCACCAGCACGTTCTCACGGCGCTCCACTTCCAGCTTGCTGCCTTTCACCGCCTCGCGCAGACGCGGTTCGTACTGATCGAGCCAGGCCTGGGTCGCCTTGCTATCGACTTTGGCGACCTTGGTTTGTTTAGCCTTCTTATCGCCACTGAAGGGCCACCAGGACTGGCTGGCAGAGACAGTCTGCTCGGGCTTGGCAGGCACCTCGGCCTTCTGCGGGCCAAGCATGGTGCAGCCGGAGGCAGACACACAGAGTATCAGGGTGGAAATCTTTAACAGCTTCATGGGCAGGATTCCGTAGTCGCTGAATGCCGCACGCCAGCACGAATAGTGATGGCGTTTTAATCTCTCATTCGAGCTTAAATTCTCGCGCCAAGCCTTTATTCAGCAAAGAAAAAAACGGTCGAGGTGACGAGTGGCTCAGCCCAGGCAGTCCTTGACCACACGGGCCAGCTTCTGGGCGCGCGGGTCCATCAGAACGTAAGGGCCGAGGGTGTTGGTGACGAAGCCGAAGGCCAGCTCGCGTTCCGGGTCGGCAAAGCCGGTGGAGCCGCCTGCGCCGGGATGGCCGAAGGCGTATCGGCCCATGCCATAGGTGGCGTTGGGTACGTCGGGTTGGTCGAGCATGCAGCCGAGGCCGAAACGGGTGGACGTCAGCAAGGTGAGGTCCTCGCCCTGGGCATGTTCGCGGGTCAGCTCCGCGAGCAGCTCGGAGTCCAGCAGCTCGCCGTCCAGCAAGCCGGCATAGAAGCCCGCTACGCTGCGCGCGTTGCCATGGCCATTGGCCGCGGGTTGCTGCATCCGTCGCCATTCCGGCTTGTTCGTGCTGGTCATGATCGACGGCGGATTGGTGAACGAGCGCGTACTCAGTGAGTTTGGCTCGGTCATCATGCTCTTGAGCAGGCGCTGCGCCGCAGCGTCGCCCATGTTGCCCTTGGCGCGGGCGATATGCGCCACGCGATCGAACTCCTCGTCGGCCAGGCCGACGTGGAAATCCAGTCCCAGGGGTAGAGCGACGCGGGCCACGATGGACTCGCCCGGCCCCCGGCCATCCGCCCGGCGAATCAGCTCGCCGACCAGCCAGCCGTAGGTGATCGGTGCATATCCATGAGCCTCACCGGGGGTCCACCAGGGCGCTTCGGCAGCCAGTGCGGTGGTCATCGCCGTCCAATCGTAGAGGGCCTCAGCCGGCAGCAAGGCGCGAATTGCCGGCAGGCCGGCGCGGTGGCAGAGCAGTTGACGAACGCTGATGCGGTCCTTGCCGGCTGCGGCGAACTCGGGCCAGTAACGCGCCACGGGGGCATCCAGCTCGAGCTTGCCCTCGCCTACCAGCTGCAACAGGGTTACGGAGGCGAAGGTCTTGGTGCAGGAAAACAGGTTGAGGATGGTGTCGCTGTGCCAAGCCTGCTGGCCATCCTTGTCGGCCACACCGGCCCAGAGGTCGAGCACGGTCTCGCCGCCCACCTGAACGCAAAGGGCCGCACCGCGCTCCTGGGGGTCAGCGAAGAGTTCGGCGAACGCGTCTTTCGCCGCCTCGAAGCGCAAGTCGAAATAGCCCTGGGTCTGCACCGGCATGCTCCTGAAAGAAATGGAGGCGGCATTGTTCCAGCCTTGCCGCCCCTTGTGAACCGTGCCGAAGACGGGTCGCCCATCAGGGCTTCCCGGCTTCCTCCTGCTTGGGCGCTTCAGGCTGGGCGGGTTCGTCAGCCTTAGGCTGATCGGCCGGTTCGGCGCTCGGTGGTTCAGCCGCTTTCGGCGGCTCCGCTGGCTTTTCCGCCGGCGCAGGCTTGGCCGTTTCCTTGGGCTGTTCCTTCACCGGTGTCTTGGGCTGTTCCTTCGAGGGCGCCTGCGGCTGGGCACGCTTGCTGATATCAGCGGCCAGCGCCAGGTTCGCCTTGCGCACGGCCTCGACGAAGCCCTGCCATGGGCGGTCGGTAATGCCGACCAGGCCGAGGTGGCCATTCTCACCATCGAGGAGGCGGCCAGTGGCCGGCTGATCGAGGTACTGGAACCAGTGGGCACCGACGATCAGCGGCTCCTCAGCCGCCTTCTTGAGGTAGGCGGCATACGCCGGACCGCGCTCTTCTTCCTTGTAGACCTCGGAGACGCCACCCCAGAACGGACCCCGGTCACGGGAACCGAAGTGGAACTCGGTGATCATCAGCGGCTTGTCGAGGCGACGCAGCAGGTCCATGTCCAGGCCCTGCTGCGGTTCACGCGTATAGCGATTGAAGCTGATCACGTCGCAGTACTGCGCGCAGGACTCGATGGCCTCCGGCACGGTGGCGGCGAAACGACCGCCCAGCAGCAAGTGGTTGGGCGCATGCCACTTCATGGAGTCGGCGATGGTCTTGAAGTAGGTGTCCGCATAGAAACGCTGGAAGCGCTTGAAGTCTTCCTCGATAGCCGGATGTTCCGGATTCGGCAGCGGCGGTTCGAAGCCCGGGTCTTCCATCAGCTCCCAGGCCTGCAGATCGATGCCCCAGGCTTTCGAGAGGCCCTGCTGGTTGCGGTACTTGTCGCGAAGTTGCTTGAGGAAGGCGCGCTTGGCGGGCACGTCGGTCGTCAGGCGCAGGGTGCCGTAGGCCAATGCGTAGCGGGCTCGCGGGTCTTCACTGTGGCCGCCCCAGGCGAGTTCGTTATCGGCGAAGAAGCCCAGGAGCCAGGGATCATCGCGATGATCGCGTGCGGCGATGGCAATTGCGCGCTCCGCCGCCATCGCGAATCGCGGATCGAACGGGTCAGGCATGCCGCCCCACCAGTCGAAGCCCGTCTTGATGGTGGCGAAGTCACCATGGATGGACAGCGGCAGGGTGTAGGGCATGCGCTCACTGGTGTTGAAGGCCGGATCGCTCCAGTTACCGACGGTGTTGAAGCCCCACGCCTTGAGGCGCTCCAGGCTGTGGCTGACCCAGCGCTGCGGGTCGTTGCCGCCGTAAGTGCGCTCCACGTTGGCGCCGTAGAAGTCGTACCACCGCCCCTGGTTGAACGCCCGCCCCTTGTTGGCATCGGTTTCGGCGCGGTCGTCGCCTTTGCCGAAATGATTGGCCAGGGGCTCGTTGTCCTTCGGCAGCGCCTTGAACATGGCTTCCCGGCCTTCGACGTAGGTCTGACTCAGGCCAGGGGTCACCGCGTTGACGCCCAGCGAGAAGAACGGATGGCCTTCCGGAGTGACCAGGAACCAGCGGCCATTGCGCTTCTCGGTACGGAAGAAGCCGCTGGCTTCGAAGGTCTCACCACCCAGCCAGCCACCGTAGGTGTCCTGTTGTGGCAACTTGCCCATCCAGTCGACGAGCTGTTTCGCTTCGTCCCCGGCGCCCTTCTTCAGTTGCTCGTCGCTCTTCACCTTGCCCGGCCAGTCAGCACGGGCGTATTGACCGTAGGCGTCCATCAGGCCTTGGTAGAGAGCTTCCTGCTGGTTTTTTTCTTCGGTGCCAAAACGACTGAGCAACACATTCTGCGCGGCGGTCGGCTGGTTCAGGGAAAGCGTCACGGAAGCGATCTTGCTGCGGTCGACTTCGCCGTTGACCAACGTGGCCGGCAGCAAGCGCTTGCCATCGACAGTCCAGGGCAACGGTGGAGCCGCACGCATCCCATGGGCATTGGGCGACGTCGCGGCCAGCGGGATCAGCAAGGTCTGCGCTGGTCCGGCTGGCAGGGCCACCTGGGTGGTCAGGACCTTGCCATCGGTGCTCTCGATGGCGACATCCAGCGTGATCGCCCAATCCTGGGCGCTCTGGATGCGCAGGCTCATCGCCTCGGCCTTGGACCAGTCCCAACTGCCGTTTTGCGGAGTGAGACGCAGGCTCGGTTTCTCGGCAGCATTGAAGGTGAGGCGACGCAGAACTTCGCCATTGGCGGTGGTTTCAGCAGTCACGCTCGGCAGACTGGCATCCTGGGTGGTCACCTGCACCGCATCCAGCGGGCGGACGAAGTTGAACAGGGTCTCGGCCTGGGCAATCAGGGGGATTCCCGACATGCCGAAAAGGATGGCCAGGGCGAGGGGGCGTTTTGGTATCGAAAGCATCGGACCGGAGTTCCCAAGAGAATGCTGAGCATAGACCGCCAAAAGTTCGTATCTCGCCAACGGTGCGACAAAACGAAGCGGGACAAGGCAGGTGCGCTGGGCACCCGCAAAAACCCCGGCATCATCGCAGATGGGGGGCGCTCAGCGTCAAGGGCAGTCCTGTTTCAGGCAATCTCGCGACGGAATGGCGGCAGCGCATCGAGGATCGCGCGGCCGTAGCGCTGGGTGACCACGCGCCGATCCAGCAATGTGATGGTGCCGCGGTCGGCCTCGGTACGCAGCAGGCGACCACAGGCCTGCACCAGGCGCAGGGAAGCGTCGGGCACGGCGATCTCCATGAAGGGATTGCCGCCACGGGCCTCGATCCAGTCGGACAACGCCGCTTCCACCGGGTCGTCCGGCACGGCGAAGGGAATCTTGGCGATCACCACGTGTTCGCAGTAGGCACCCGGCAAGTCGACGCCCTCGGAGAAACTCGCCAGCCCGAAAAGCACGCTGGGCTCGCCGTCGTCGACCCGCGCCTTGTGCTTGTTCAGGGTTTCCTGCTTGGACAGGTTGCCCTGGATCAGCACGCGCTTGCGCCAATCACGGTCCAGGCCTTCGAACACGTCCTGCATCTGCCGACGGGAGGCGAACAGCACCAGCGTGCCGCGCGCACCCTCCACCAGAGCGGGCAGTTCACGGACGATGGCGGCAGTGTGGGCAGTCGCATCGCGGGGGTCGGCTTTCAGATCGGGGACACGCAACAGGCCGGCATCGGCATGCTGGAACGGGCTCGGCACAACGGCGGTGACGGCAACCTTGGGCAAGCCGGCACGCATCCGGAAGCGGTCGAACTTGCCCAGCGCGGTGAGGGTTGCGGAAGTAACCAGCGCACCGTAGGCCACATTCCACAGGTTACGGCGCAGGGTTTCGGCGGCGAGAATGGGGCTGGCATTGACCTCGATGTCATGCAGCGCGCCGCTTTCGGCGAGGGTCAGCCAACGCGCCATGGGTGGGCTGTCTTCCGGGTCTTCGACGGTGAAGGCCGTCCACAACTCCCAATTGCCCTGGGCACGAGACAGCAGGCTGCCGAACAGCGGATACCACTCTTCCGCCTGATGGCTGGCGACGCCGGTGCTGGCCTCACCGTCCATGGCTTCTTTGAGCAACTCGGTAAGCCGGGTGAAAACGTCTTGCAGCCTGGAGAAACCCTTTTTCAGTTCGATGCCCAGATCTCGCAGGTGCTCGGGCACCACGCCGGCCTCGAATCGATGGCGGGGACGGTCGCGGCCTTCCATGTCTTCGCCGGCACGGAAATCGGCGACTTCTTCACAGGCGTTGAACATGAACTGCTGGTGGGTGCGAATCTCCCGGGCCAACTCGGGCACGCCTTCCACCAGGCGACCGAACTCGCCAGGCAGGGGATTTTGCGCGAGCAGTTTGGAGAGGTTCTTCGCCACCTGTTCCAGCCAGTCGGCGGTGGACCGCAGGCGGGTGTAATGGGCGAAGTGGCCGATGGCCTTGTCCGGCAGGTGATGGCCTTCGTCGAATACGTAGAGCGTCTCGCGCGGGTCCGGCAGCACGGCGCCGCCCCCCAGCGCCAGGTCGGCAAGCACCATGTCATGGTTGGTGACGATGACGTCCACCTTGGTCATGCCTTCCCGTGCCTTATAGAAGGCGCACTGCTGGAAGTTCGGACAATGGCGCTTGGTGCACTGGCTGTGGTCAGTGGTGACGCGAGCCCAGTCCTGGTCCTCGATGGCTTCAGGCCAGGAATCGCGATCGCCGTCCCAACGGTTGCCGGCGAGGCGTTCGATCATCTGGTTGAGGAGCTTCTGTCCCTTCTCGTCGACGTCAATGGTGAAGCCCTCGTCGGCGAACAGCTGGGCCGTGGCACTCTGTGCCTGGCCTTCCTGCAGGAGCATGTCGAGCTTGGACAGACACAGATAGCGGCCGCGCCCCTTGGCCAGGGCGAAGCTGAAGTTCAGGCCACTGTTGCGCATCAGGTCGGGCAGGTCCTTGTGGACGATCTGCTCCTGCAACGCCACGGTGGCAGTCGCGATCACCAGGCGCTTGCCGGCGGCCTTCGCAGCGGGAATGGTCGCCAGGCTGTAGGCAACGGTCTTGCCGGTACCGGTACCCGCCTCTACCGCCACCACGGCAGGCTCGCCCTCGCGGTGACCTTCGTCATCCACGGGAATGGCGCCCAGGGCCTTGGCAACCTCGGCGATCATCAGGCGCTGGCCATAACGGGCTTTCAGCCCCTTGGCTTCGAGAAAACGGCTGTAGGCGCCCTGGATCTGGGACTTGAGTTCGGTGCTGAGCATGGGTGACTGCGGCGGGAAGAGCTGGATAAATTTTCAGTACTTTAACAGGACGGCTATGATAGCGCGCCTTCTTTTACCCGCCGAATGGAGTTGACCGGATGACTGCCCACGCAGCCCTTTACGCCCTGCACCTGCTGGCCGCCCTGGTATGGGTCGGTGGCATGTTCTTCGCCTGGATGATCCTGCGACCGGCCGCCGTCGCGACTTTGGAGCCCCCGGCGAGACTGCGCCTCTGGCTGGACGTGTTCCGCCGCTTCTTTTATTGGGTCTGGCCGGCGGTGCTGGTACTGCCCTTCTCCGGTGTGGGCATGCTGCATATGTCCTACGCCAGCATGGAAGCCGCGCCGCGTTACGTGCACATGATGATCGGGCTGTATGTGGCGATGTTGGCGCTGTTCCTGCGGGTGAGCGCCCTGCTGCTGCCGCAGTTGCGTGCAGCGGTGAATGCGGAAAACTGGCCGGAAGGTGGCGCGGTGCTGGGTCGCATCCGTCGCGTGGTGGGGTTCAATCTGCTGATCGGGCTGGCGCTGGTGACCATCGTCGCCATTCGCCCGACTTTCTGAATAAGGCGCACATCCCTGTGCGCCTTCCCTCGATCAGAAACGTACGACCTTGACGCTGCCGGTATTGCCGGCAGTGCCGGGCTTGCCGGGTTGCCCGGCGCGACCGCTCTTGGCGCCGTCGGCCTTGTACAGCAGGCAGCCTTTGCCGGCTCCGCCGTGGCCACCGGCGCCGCCCTCGCCTGCCGCGCCGCCGACGCCGCCATCAAGACGCACGCGAACCAGATCCACCGGGAAGGACTCCGGCACTTCCAGGCGCACCTGACCGCCAGCGCCACCGGCCTCGCCATCGTCGCCGGGTTGACCATCCCAGCCACGGCCAGCCGAACCCCAGAGGCAACCGGCAGCATCGCCGTCGGCGCCAGCCAGTCCCGGACGTCCCGGCGCGCCGATGCCGCCGCGCACATCCAGGGTCATTTCATTCACATGGACATCCACCAGGCGCAGCTCGAGATTGCGTCCCGCGCTGGCCGGTTTGCTCATGCTGCCGGCCGCGCCCGATGCGGTGATATGGCTGCCTGGGCCGATCTCGCCACGTTGCACCTCAAGGCGAAAAGCCTTCTCGGACGGTGCGATACCCAGTCGGGCCTCGCGCCCCATACGCAGTTCGCCGATGCGCAGCTCGGTCACGCCGGCCGGAATCAGCAGCGTGGCGTAGTCGGCGACGTCGACCTGGTCGAGGCTGAGGCTGCCCGTTCGGGTTGGCAGCTTGAGGAAGTTGTGTGCGTCCACCTTCACCTGGCCCTCGGCCAAGGCGACAGGGGCGATCAGTGCAAGCAGGAGTCCAAGCTTACGCATGGCGTACCTCCTTGCCGCGATGACGCGGAATGGTCAGCAGATGGAAGACGCCGAACAGGAGGAGTTGCAGGCGATCCAGCCAGGGATTGGCACGACCGCGCAACAAGGAATTGAACAGCATGATTTCGAACAGGTGGACCAGGATCAGCAGGATGCCGGCACCGTTGAGCAGCATGTCGAATGGTTTGGTGAACGGTGAAGCGATGTTGGCAATGACGACCAACCAGAACAACAGGGCAACCACCTTGCCCAGCCCCATGAATAAACGCATGCCTCCCTCCTGGCATTGTTCGAGTTTTGCGGACCATACGCCGAAGCCCGGCGACGCACCAGAGCGTCGCCGGGAAAAGCATCGGCTTGCAACAGACTCGTTGATACAGCGCAGGAAATCCGTCAGCGGTCGACCCGGATTTCGACCCTGCGATTCTGCGCGCGCCCGGCTTCCGTCTCGTTGTCCGCCACCGGCTGGCTTTCGCCCATGCCTTCAGTCGTCAACTTGTCAGCCGGCACGCCCTGGCTGGCCAGGAAGTCCGCCACGCTCCTCGCCCGGCGCTCGGAAAGCCCCTGGTTGTAAGGGTCGGAGCCGACGTTGTCGGTGTGGCCGATCACCTTGGCGCCGACTAGGTTGGCGCCAGTCAGCCGGTTGGCAACGGCTGCCAGTTGATCTTTGGCGGCAGAGGTCAATTCAGCGGAATCGAAAGCGAAGAGCACATTGCCCATGTCGCTGAGGACGATGACTTCGTCCTGCGGCGGCACAGGCTCCGCCGGTGCCTGGGCATAAGTCCGTTGCGGGCAACCGCGGCTGTCGACAGTCGCTCCGGCGGGTGTGTTGGGGCAGGTATCGCGACGATCGAACACACCATCGCTGTCAGCATCACCGTCCTGCGCGAAGCAGATGAGGCCACCGACAATGGCGCCCGCCGCGGCACCACCGGCTGCCCAGGCAGAACTCTCCACGGCGCCCAACCCACCACCTACGAGACCACCGACCAGACTACAGATTGGCCAATTCCCCTGATTCAACGCCGCACTGCCATCGCTGGACGTGGACGCGCAACCAGAGAGGAAACTGCTGACCAGAAGAAGTGAAATCGCAACCCGGGGAAGTTGGTTGCCCATGATGATTCTCCTGTGCCACCGGCCAGGCCGGTAACACAGGAGTAAAGACCCGAGACCCCCGGCGCACAAGGCGTGCGCCGCAGGCTTACCGGGGTTTAACGATCGATCTGGATCTCTACGCGACGGTTCATGGCACGACCGTCTTTGGTGGAGTTGTCAGCCACCGGCTGGCTTTCACCCGCACCACCGACACCGACGATATTGGAAGCCGAGATGCCGCTGCGCACCAGATAGTCAGCCACCGCATGGGCACGGCGCTCGGAGAGTCCCTGGTTGTATGCGTCGGAACCAACACTGTCGGTATGACCGGTGATGGTCAGCTTGGCGTCAGGTGCTTCGTTCTTCAGGCGAGTAGCTACGTTGTCGAGGGTGGCTTCATCCGCTGCATCGAGTTTCGAGGAGTCGAAGGCAAACAGCAGGTCACGGACAACGATGGTTTCGTGCTCGACGACCACTGCTTCCACCACAGGCTCTTCTGCCTTGAGCGGGCAACCGTCGGCGTCGACCTGGGTGCCGGGCGGAGTGCCAGGGCACTTGTCACGGCTGTCGAATACACCATCGCCATCTTCGTCGCCATCGCCGTGTACCCAGCAATAGGCAGCTGCCGTGCCGGCGCCGATCAAGGCGCCCCAACCAGCGTATGTACTGCTCTCGATCGCACCCAGTCCCGCACCTACCACACCCCCTACTGCTGCACACTTGGGCCAGTCGGTCTTCTGCAGACCGGCGCAACCGGTCAACAAGCTGGTCACCAGGATTAGGGGTAAAGCTGTCCGTGTAATGCTCATAAGCGAGTCTCCTCTTAGAATCGGCCCATACCGACAATAAGGGAGTAAAGACGCCAGCCTCGGAAACCGCCAGCACTAGGCCATGACTCGCCTTCGGGCTAGTCTTGCTCCACTTGTTCGAGGATTTTCGATGACTGACAGCTTTTCTTCCCGCACCCCGCAGCAGGCTCTTGCGGCCTTGCTCGAACGCTATGCCCCGCAAAGTCTCCTGCTGGTAGGCAACAGCCCGCTTCCGGCGCTGGAAGCCTTCGCCGCTGCGCACCCTGACAGCGAGATCGTGCACGTGCCCGCCGGAACGCTTCCAGCCGAACAGGCCGCGCGCCGCTTCGACCTTGCCCTGCTGGCGGACTGCCTGGAGCACCTGCCCAAGCGAAGCGGGCTGCAACTGCTCGGCGGCATCCGCAACCTGAATGCCAGCCGGGTGGCGGTGCTGGCAGACCTCGGCGCCTGCGGCTGGCAGGACACCGACTTCTTTTCCCTCGCCTTGCAGGCCAGCGAGCGCTTTCGCCGCGAGCAGCAAACCCTCACCCTGTTCACCTACGACCTACGCGAGTACAAGCAGGTCCCCGATTGGCTGAATGCGAAGTTCTGGGCCAACCCGCAAAACTTCGGCAAGTACTGGTGGTAGCCATGAGCACTGCAATCTGCCCCTGCGGAAGCGGCAATCTCCTCGAGGTCTGCTGTGGCCGCCATCACGCTGGCCATCCTGCCGCCAGCGCCGAGGCGCTGATGCGTTCGCGCTACAGCGCCTATGTACTGGGCCTGGTGGACTACCTCGTGGAGACCACCCTACCCGCCCAGCGCTCAGGGCTGGATATAGAAGCTATACGCGCCTGGAGCCTCGGCAGCACCTGGCTCGGGCTGGAGGTGGAAAACCATGAGTTACTCGGCGGCCAGCCGGAGCACGCCTTCGTTACCTTTACGGCGCGCTGGCATGACCAGAGTGGAGAGCACAGCCATCGTGAACGTTCAGCGTTCGTCCAGGCGGATAACCACTGGTACTTCCTCGACCCGACCGTGCCGGTGAAAGCGAGCCGCAATGATCCGTGCCCCTGTGGAAGCGGTCTCAAGTTCAAGAAATGTTGTGCGAGTTATTTCTGATTCGACGTCAGAAAAGGCCCGCAATAGCGGGCCTTTCTTCTATCTATTTGTGCTCTTCGAGTCGCAGATGGGAGGTGTCGGGCGGCGGCCCTGATGGGGACTTCTTCTGCTGCCCCATGTCGCTGCCTACGGGCGCCACGCTGAAACTGGAAAAGTCGAAACGCGGTGCCGATGCCTGAGGCTTGGCATCCTGCAGGTCGGCGCCAACCGGCGCAATGCCGAAGTCCGGCGCGTCCACGCCGACGAAAGCCGCCATGTACTCATCCCGCGGTACCACCTTCAAGCGGCCGGGTGATGCAGGCTGCACGGGACTCATCGCGGGTGCGGGCTGGACCTGGGGTTCGGGCTCTGGCGGCGGCGCCAGCTCCACCTCTTCTATTTCCGGCTCCATGAATATCACTTCGACCAGCGCACCGGCGCGTTCCAGGGTCGAGCGATACTTCTCCGCAGAGGCTTCGTCCAGGTTGTTCTTGAGAATCACGCGCCGCCCGGAGAAAAGCATGGCAACGCGTTGGGCGTCAGCCTGGAACAGCTTGGCCAGATTGGCCTGCACCAGTTCCAGTTGCGCCCCCGGTACCAACTTCCCGGAGAAGGCGATCTCATAACGCCCCATTGGTAACACTCCTGTCCAAATTACCTAGCAGTATGGCGCAGCTTTTTTTACCCCCACAACTGGTTGCGGCCGAGCAGTTGCTTGTTACACTGGAGCGTCACTTGGAGTATTGCAATGTTTTACCAGGCGCAAACGATAAGAATTCTCAGCCTACTGTTTTTCTTCGCCCTCCCATTTTCGGGCCTCAGTGGATGCTCTACCTGGATCAGCGGCAGCTTCCAGGACCCCGACGTGCGCCTGATCAAGGTGGACGTGGTACGCGCCAAACTGCTGGAACAACAGTTCGTGCTGCGTTTTCGCATAGACAACCCCAACGATGTCAGCCTGCCCGTGCGCGGACTGATCTACACCGTTCACCTCAACGAGGTGAAACTGGCATCCGGCGAATCCAGCACCTGGTTCACCGTGCCCGCCCATGGCAGCCAGACCTTCGAAGTCCCGGTTCGCACCAACCTGTGGCGCCACATGAAGTACATCGTGAAGCTGCTGGAAAAACCCGACGAGCCGATCAAGTACCGCCTGCAGGGCGAGGTCAAGACCGGGTTGATGTTCGGCAAGAGCGTGCACCTGAGCCGCAATGGCGAGATAATCCCCGGCAGTTACATCCCGGAGTAGTACTTTCATGAGTCAAGAACCCCACGTCCACGGTCCGAACTGCAACCACGACCATGACCACGATCATCACCACCATGTTCACGGCCCGCACTGCAACCATGGTGCCCAGGAGCCGGTGCGCAACCCGCTGAAGGAAGTGGGCCGCAACGATCCCTGCCCCTGCGGCAGCCAGAAGAAATTCAAGAAGTGCCACGGCGCCTGATGCCGCAGCACTCATCAAGGCCCGCCTAGTGCGGGCCTTTTCGTTTCCGGCCAGCGTCCGTGCCCCCGCACGGCGTGGGCAGGTGACCCCGCGGCTATGAAAAAGTAGTCCGGGCGGTGCTTGCACGGCGCGGGGCGGCTCACTAACGTAGCGCGTTTGATCCGATTGCCCCCTCTCAGGAGAGCCCGTTCCATGGCTTCGCCAGCCTTCAAGCGCTTCCTTCCCCGGTTCTGCGTTGCCGCCGCCGCTGGCGCCATGATCGCCCTCAGTGGCTGCCAGTCCTGGCTGGACAGCCGCTACTCGGACAGCCTGCCGCCCACCTCCGGCTTCCAGCCGGTGAAGGGCCTCGCGCAGAGCGTGTCGATCCGCCGCAACCCGCTGGGCATGCCGCTGATCGAAACCACGACCTTCCACGACGCCCTATTCACTCTCGGCTATGTGCACGCGTCCGACCGCCTCAGCCAGATGGTCGGCCTGCGTCTGATGGCCGAAGGCCGACTCGCCGAAATGGCCGGCCCCGGCGTGCTGGAAATCGACCGATTCATGCGCGCAGTGAACCTGCGCAAGAGCGCCGACATCCTCTACAAGAACGCCTCGCCGCGCCTGAAGGAGTTCTTCGCGGTCTACGCCCGTGGGGTCAACGCCTACCTCTATCGCTACCGCGACAAGCTGCCGATGGACCTGGCCGAGTCCGGCTACAAACCTGCCTACTGGAAGCCCGAAGACTCGGTGCTGGTGTTCACCCTGCTGAACTTCGGCCTGGCCGTGAACCTGCAGGAAGAAATCGCCTCCCTGGTCCTGGCGCAGAAGGTTGGTGCCGACAAGCTGGCCTGGCTCACACCCATCTATCCGGATGAACCCTTGCCCTTCGAAGAAGCGGAGAAACTCAAGGGCCTGCAACTGGGTGGCCAGATTCCGGGCCTGAGCGCACTTGAGGATGCCGCGAGCCAGATCGCCTCCCTCAACATGCTCGGTGTCGCCGCGTCCAACAACTGGGCCATCGCGCCGCAGAAGAGCCGAACCGGCCGCAGCATCCTGGCCAACGACACCCACCTCCCCATTTCGATGCCTTCGGTGTGGAACTTCGTACAGATCCGCTCGCCGAAATTCCAGGCCGCTGGTGTCTCCGTCGCTGGCGTGCCGGCCATAGTCGCTGGCTACAACGGCAAGCTGGCCTGGGGCATGACCATGGTCATGGGCGACAACCAGGACCTGTTCCTCGAGAAGATCAAGCGCGAAGGCAGCCGCCTCTACTACCAGGCCAACGGCAAGTGGGTACCTGCCAGCGAGCGCATGGAAACCTTCTTCGTGAAGGGCGAGCGCCCGGTACGCGAGGTGATCTACGAGACCCGCCACGGTCCGCTGCTGAACTCGGTGCTGGGCCAGCGTAAACACCCGATGCAGCCACTGGAAATCAAGAGCGGCTACGGCATCGCCCTGCAGACCAGCCAGCTCGAGGCCGACCAGTCACTGGACGCCTTCTTCGCCCTGTCCCGCGCGCAATCGGTGGAGCAGGCTCACGAGGCCACCCGTTCCATCCGCGCCATGGGCCTGAATATCCTCTACGCCGACGACAAGCACATCGCCTGGCAGGTCACCGGCCGCTACCCGAATCGCCGCGAAGGCCGCGGCCTGCTGCCGTCGCCCGGCTGGGACGGTCGCTATGACTGGGACGGCTATGCCGACCCGATGCTCCATCCGTACGACCAGGACCCGGCACAGGGCTGGCTCGGCACCGCCAACCACCGTACCGTTCAGGGCGGCTATGGCGTGCAGTTGTCCAACTCCTGGTACTACCCGGAACGCGCCGAGCGCATCGCCGAACTGGCCGGCGGCAGTGGAAAGCACGACTGGCAGAGCATGATCGCCATGCAGTACGACCAGACCAGCCCCTTCCCGGTCAAACTCAAGGCCATGCTGCAAGACCCCGGCATGACCCAGCCGCTCAAGCAGGCGATCAATGCCCTGCCGCCCGCCGACCGGGCCAAGGCACAGGAAGGTTTCGACCGCCTGCTGGCCTTCGACGGTCGTCTCAGCCCGACGTCCGCCGACGCCGCCTATTACGGCGCCTTCCTTCACGAAAGCGCCCGGCAGATCTTCCTCGACGAACTGGGCCCGGAGACCAATCCGGCCTGGCGCGCCCTGGTGCAGACGGCCGACCTGTCCTACTCGGCCCAGGCTGACCACCTGCTGGGCCGGGTCGACAGCCCGTTCTGGGACGACGTGAATACCCCGCAGAAGGAAGACAAGCCGGCCATCCTCGCGCGCATCCTGGCCGCCGCCGTCAGCTACGCCGAAAGCCGCCTGGGAGCGGACCGCAAGTCCTGGCAATGGGGCAAGTTGCATACCTATGAATGGGTTACCGAGAGCACCCAGCTCGCGCCCTACATGAGTGCGACCCAACGCAGCGGCCTCAACGCCCTGAAGGGTTACCTGGATCGCGGCCCCTACCCTGCCGGTGGTGATCACACCACCCTCAACGTCTCGGCCTATCACTGGGGCGAAGGCTTCGACACCTGGCTGATCCCGGCCATGCGTATCGTCGTCGACTTCGGCCAGCCCGAGCCCATGATCGGCGTGAACAGCTCCGGCCAGTCCGGCAACCCGGCGAGCCCGCACTACGCCGACGGCATCGATGCCTGGCTGAAGGCACGCTACGTGAAATTCCCCTTCCAGCCGCAGAACCTCGATGCCATCTACGGCACCAAGCGCCTGATGCTGACCCCGCAAAAATGATTTGGCCGGCGTTGGAACTTCCCACCGCCCCATCGCTCTGATCTGGTGGACTTACTCCATAGATCACATTTCAAGGCGCCCCCGGGCGCCTTTTCTTTTGTCTGCACGCCGGCAAGGGCTGCTTTCCCTGTGGGGGCGAATTCATTCGCAAGGGATGCGCAGCGTCCCCTGCAACTCCGCAAGACGGCCCTTCGGTCCGTTCAGCGAATGAATTCGCCCCCACAACAAGCATTCCCGCAACCTTGCGTATCACCCGCCCGTGCCGCATCCTGCGCCCTTTCCACGGTTTGCCCGGAGCCCCGAGAACCGACCATGCCCGACAGCGCCTTTTCCGGCCGCATCATCCAGAACCTGCTGGACACCGACTTCTACAAGCTGACGATGATGCAGGCGGTGCTGCACAACTACCCCAACGCAGAAGTCGAGTGGGAGTTGCGCTGCCGCAACGATGAAGACCTGACGCCCTACCTCGCGGAAATCCGCTTCCAGATCGAACAGCTGGCGGACATCTCGATCACGCCCGACCAGTTGAACTTCCTCGAGCGCATCCCCTTCATCAAGCCGGACTTCATCCGCTTCCTCAGCCTGTTCCGCTTCAACCTGCGCTATCTGCAACTGGGCATCGACAACGGCCAGCTCTGCGTGCGCCTGCGTGGTCCCTGGCTGCACGTGATCCTCTTCGAGATCCCCTTGCTGGCGATCATCAGTGAAGTCCGCAACCGCTACCGCTACCGCGACGTCAAGCTGATCCAGGCCCGTGAGCGGCTCTACCGCAAGCTCGACTGGCTCAGCGCCAATGCCACCGATGAGGAACTGGCCGGTTTCCAACTGGCTGATTTCGGCACCCGCAGGCGCTTCTCCTACCGGGTCCAGGAAGAAGTCGTGCACATCCTCAAGCGCGACTTCTCGGGCCGTTTCGTCGGCACCAGCAACGTGCACCTGGCCCGCGAATACGACATCAAGCCGATCGGCACCATGGCGCACGAATGGCTGATGGCCCACCAGCAGCTCGGCCCGCGCCTGATCGATAGCCAGATCGCCGCCCTCGACTGCTGGGTCCGCGAATACCGTGGCCTGCTGGGGATCGCCCTGACCGATTGCATCAACATGCAGGCTTTCCTCAACGACTTCGACCTGTATTTCGCCAAGCTCTTCGACGGCCTGCGCCACGACTCCGGCGAGCCGCTGCAATGGGCGGAAAGGGCCATCACGCATTACGAGAAGCTGGGCATAGACCCGCAGACCAAGACCCTCGTATTCTCCGACGGCCTCGACATGCCCCGAGCACTCGCGCTCTACCGCGCCCTGCGCGGGCGCATCCAGGTCAGCTTCGGCATCGGCACCAACCTGACCTGCGATATCCCCGGCGTCGACCCCATGAACATCGTGATCAAGATGACCGCCTGCAACGGCCAGCCGGTGGCGAAGATTTCCGATGAGCCGGGCAAGACCCAATGCCGCGACGAGAACTTCGTCGCCTACCTGAAACACGTTTTCCGCGTCACCGACGCCCAGTAAGGACTCCGTACATGAGCAACCGCCAGCAAGAAATCGCCAAAGCCCTGGATGTCGTCCCGCCCTTTGCCGACGAAGCAGCCCTGGTGGCCGAAGTCGAGCGCCGCAAGACGTTCATCAAGGATTGCCTGCGCAAGTCCGGCCTCAAGGTCCTGGTGCTCGGCATCAGTGGCGGCGTCGACTCCACCACCGCCGGCCGCCTGGCCCAGCTCAGCGTCGAAGAACTGCGCGCCGAGACCGGTGATGCCGGCTACCGCTTCATCGCCGTGCGCCTGCCCTACAACGTCCAGCACGACGAAGCGGACGCCCAGGTGGCGATGAACTTCATCCGCGCCGACGAAGAAGAAACCGTGAACATTGCCGACAGCGTGATCGGCCTGTCCGAGCAGGTCACCCATCTGAACCACCTCAGCGATGCCCGCCGCGACTTCGTCGCCGGCAACATCAAGGCGCGCATCCGCATGGTCGCCCAGTTCGCCATCGCCAACGCCAACAACGGCCTGGTGATCGGTACCGATCACGCGGCCGAGGCGGTCATGGGCTTCTTTACCAAGTTCGGCGATGGTGCCTGCGACCTCGCCCCGCTCTCCGGCCTGGTGAAGCACCAGGTGCGCAGCATCGCCCGCTACCTGGGCGCGCCGGAAAGCGCCGTCCACAAGGTGCCCACCGCCGACCTGGAAGAACTGCGCCCCGGCAAGCCCGACGAAGAAGCCCACGGGGTGACCTACGTCGAGATCGACGCCTTCCTGCATGGCCAGCCGGTCAGCCCCGAAGCCTACGCCATCATCGTCCGCACCTACGACAACAGCCAGCACAAGCGCGTCCTGCCGCTGGTGCCCTGATCCTCAGACCACCGGTGCCGGTGGCGGCTCATCCGGAATGGTGGGCTCCCCCGGCTCATGGGGTTGGCCCGGTTCGCCGGGTTGATCCGGATCGCCCGGCCCCTCCTCATGCAAGGGATCCCGTCCGGCCAGCAGCTCATGCAGAACGGTCCCCAGCAGCAAGCTGGATTCCGGCGACAGTGCCTCTATGAGTTTGTCGATTTGCATCCCGTATTCCTCGGTGGAAGGGAGTTCCCTGCATAGAGCCCCTCCCACCGCAGGGCATTCAAGCTTTCCGACCTGCGGACGCCGGGCACAAAAAAACCGGGCATCGAGCCCGGTTCTTTCATTGCCGATCGGCCTCAGGCCTTGGGCAGGGTCACGCCACGCTGGCCCTGGTACTTGCCACCGCGATCCTTGTACGAAACCTCACAAGCCTCGTCCGACTGCAGGAACAGCATCTGCGCCACACCTTCGTGGGCATAGATCTTGGCAGGCAGGTTGGTGGTGTTGGAAAACTCCAGTGTCACGTGGCCTTCCCACTCGGGCTCCAGCGGGGTCACGTTGACGATGATGCCGCAGCGGGCGTAAGTGCTCTTGCCGAGGCAGATGGTCAGTACGTCGCGAGGAATGCGGAAGTATTCCACGGTGCGGGCCAGCGCGAAGGAGTTCGGCGGGATGATGCAGACGTCGCTGTTGATGTCGACGAAGCTCTTCTCGTCGAAGTTTTTCGGGTCCACCACGGCGGAATGGATGTTGGTGAACACCTTGAATTCGGCGGCGCAGCGCACGTCGTAGCCGTAGCTGGAAACGCCGTAGGAAATCACCCGGTTATCGTCCGCACCACGCACCTGGCGCTCGACGAACGGCTCGATCATGCCGTGCTCCAGCGCCATGCGGCGAATCCACTTATCCGATTTGATGGTCATGGCGGGCGTCCTGTGAGGGGGGCTGAAAATTTGACCGCGAATCTTACAGTCCGGCGGAAGCCTCGGCAAAGGCCCCGCCGGATGGCCGGAGCGTCAGTCGTCGCTGATGGTGATGTTCGGCATGGCGGTCGCGGCCTGGTCGGACAGCGCAATACGCGCGCCGACGCAGCGGGCCGCCTGCTGGTAGATCATCGCGATCTGGCTTTCCGGGTCAGCGATGGTGGTGGGCTTGCCGCCATCGGACTGCATGCGGATGGCCATGGAAAGCGGCAACGAGGCCAGCAGATCCACGCCGTACTGGGCCGCCAGCTTCTCGCCGCCACCCTCGCCGAACAGATGCTCGGCGTGACCGCAGTTGGAGCAGATGTGCACAGCCATGTTCTCCACCACACCCAGCACGGGGATGTTCACCTTGCGGAACATCTCCACGCCTTTCTTGGCATCCAGCAGCGCCAGGTCCTGCGGGGTGGTGACGATCACCGCGCCGGCCACCGGTACTTTCTGCGCCAGGGTCAGCTGGATGTCACCGGTGCCCGGCGGCATGTCCACGACCAGGTAATCGAGGTCTTCCCAGGCGGTCTGGGTGATCAGCTGGATCAGCGCACCGGAAACCATCGGGCCGCGCCACACCACCGGGGTGTTGTCGTCGGTCAGGAACGCCATGGACATCACCTGCACGCCATGGGCTTCCAACGGAATGAAGAACTTCTGGTCGCGCACCTTCGGCCGGGTGCCTTCGGGAATGCCGAACATGATGCCCTGGCTGGGACCGTAGATATCGGCGTCGAGAATGCCCACTCGCGCACCTTCACGGGCCAGCGCCAGGGCCAGGTTGGCCGCGGTGGTGGACTTGCCCACACCGCCCTTGCCGGACGCCACGGCGATGATGTTCTTCACATCGGCCAGCGCAGGCACCTGCTCCTGGGCCTTGTGCGCCTCGATGACGCAATCCACCTGAACCTCGGCGCGGTCGACGCCGTCGAGGTTTTCCAGGGCCATTTTCAGCATCTGTGCCCAGCCAGCCTTGAACAGGCCGGCGGCATAGCCGAGCTCCAGGCGCACGCGGACGTTGCCGCCCTGGATGTCGACTTCGCGCAGACAGCCGGCGCTGACCGGGTCCTGATCGAGGTGGGGATCGGTGAACTGGCGCAGGGTGGCTTCGACCTGGGCGCGGGAAAGGCTACTCATCGCATGACTCCGGAAAGACCGAGCAAATCAGGCGGCTATCCTACCCGACCACCTCACCGCTGGGTCGTCCACGGGTGAAAAAATCGCGCCGGGCCTATATAGTTGCCGACTTCCCTTTTGTTCCATATCCGGTAGCCGAGCACCATGAGCGAGCCCCGCAAGATCCTTGTGACAAGCGCCCTTCCCTATGCCAACGGGTCCATCCACCTCGGGCATATGGTTGAGTACATCCAGACCGATATCTGGGTGCGCTTCCAGAAGATGCGTGGCAACCAGGCTGTCTACGTCTGCGCCGACGACGCCCACGGCTCGGCCATCATGCTGCGCGCCGAAAAGGAAGGCATCTCTTCCGAGCAGTTGATCGACAACGTGCGCGCCGAGCACACCACCGACTTCGCCGACTTCCTGGTGGACTTCGACAACTACCACTCCACCCATTCGGAAGAGAACCGCGCGCTGTCCAGCAGCATCTACACCAAGCTGCGCGACGCCGGCCACATCGCCACCCGCCCGGTGACCCAGTACTTCGACCCGGACAAGCAGATGTTCCTGGCCGACCGTTTCATCAAGGGCACCTGCCCGAAATGCGCGGCCGACGACCAGTACGGCGACAACTGCGAAGTGTGCGGCGCGACCTACTCGCCCACCGAGCTGAAGAATCCGAAATCCGCCATTTCCGGCGCTACTCCGGTGCTCAAGGAATCCCTGCACTACTTCTTCAAGCTGCCGAACTTCGACGCCATGCTGAAGGAGTGGACCCGCAGCGGCGCCCTGCAGGATTCGGTGGCCAACAAGATCGCCGAATGGCTGGACGCCGGCCTGCAGGAATGGGACATCAGCCGTGATGCGCCCTACTTCGGCTTCGAGATCCCGGACGCCCCCGGCAAGTACTTCTACGTCTGGCTGGACGCCCCGATCGGCTACATGGCCAGCTTCCAGAACCTCTGCGCACGCCGTCCGGAACTGGACTTCGACGCCTTCTGGAACAAGGACTCCAACGCCGAGCTGTACCACTTCATCGGCAAGGACATCGTCAACTTCCACGCCCTGTTCTGGCCCGCCATGCTCGAAGGCGCCGGCTACCGCAAGCCGACCGCGCTGAACGTACACGGCTACCTGACCGTGAACGGCCAGAAGATGTCCAAGTCCCGCGGCACCTTCATCAAGGCGCGCACCTACCTGGATCACCTGCAGCCGGAATACCTGCGCTACTACTACGCCTCCAAGCTGAGCCGCAGCGTCGACGACCTCGACCTGAACCTCGAGGACTTCGTGCAGAAGGTGAACTCCGACCTGGTGGGCAAGGTGGTCAACATCGCCAGCCGTTGCGCCGGCTTCATCCACAAAGGCAATGCCGGCAAGCTGGTGGCCGAGAACGCCGCGCCAGAGCTGTTCACCGAGTTCGCCGCCGCCGCCCCGAGCATCACCGAAGCCTATGAAAACCGTGACTTCGCCCGTGCCATGCGCGAAATCATGGCGCTCGCCGACCGTGCCAACGCCTGGATCGCCGACAAGGCGCCCTGGTCCCTGGCCAAGCAGGAAGGCAAGCAGGCCGAGGTACAGGCAGTCTGCGCCGCTGGCGTGAACCTGTTCCGTCAGCTGGTGATCTTCCTCAAGCCTGTGCTGCCGCAACTGGCCGTCGCCGCCGAGCAGTTCCTCAATGTTGCTCCGCTGAGCTGGGACGACCACAAGGTGCTGCTGGCCGACCACCAGCTGAACCCGTTCAACCCGCTGATGACCCGCATCGACCCGGCGAAGATCGAAGCCATGGTCGCCGCTTCCAAAGAAGACCTGGCCGCCGCGTCGGCGCCCAAGGGCAACGGCGAACTGACGAAGGACCCGCTGGCGGCGGAAATCGCCTTCGACACCTTCGCCGCCGTGGACCTGCGCATCGCGCTGATCGAGAAGGCCGAGTTCGTCGAAGGTGCTGACAAGCTGCTGCGCCTGACCCTGGACATCGGCGACGCCAAGCGCAACGTCTTCTCCGGCATCAAGAGTGCCTACCCGGACCCGAGCAAGCTGGAAGGCCGCCTCACCCTGTACGTCGCCAACCTGGCGGCGCGCAAGATGAAGTTCGGCGTCTCCGAAGGCATGGTCCTGGCTGCCGGCCCCGGTGGCGAGGAAATCTACCTGCTCAGCCCCGACAGCGGCGCCAAGCCCGGTCAGCGCGTGAAGTAAACGCGCCTCAGCAGAACGCCCGCCTATGCGGGCGTTTTTGCTTCAGAGCTTCGCCCCTTCTCCATACGTAGGATGTGGCGGGCGGCGCTCCGCTGGAGCGAAGCGATACCCATCGCTGACTTCTGCCCGCCGACCGAATCCGCATGGACCTGAGCTAGCCTTGTATCAGGGCGCCGGCCATCGCGGCTGCCCCCTGTACCGCTCCGGCTGCATTCCGGATAATACGCGGCCCTTTTTTCAGCCTGGCGACGCTCCGTCCCTATGACCGACTTCATCTTCGCCCTGCTCGGTGCAGCGCTGGCCAGCAACCTCATCCTCGGCCTGCCCCTTGGCGCCGACAGCCTGCGTCAGCCGCGCAGCCGGGCGCTGGCCCTGGCGGGTGGCGGCCTGATCGCCCTGGCCACCCCGCTCGCCTGGCTGCTCGACCAGTTCGTACTGGCGCCGCTGGAGCTGGGTGCGCTGCGTCTGTTCATCTACCTGCCCTTGCTCGCCCCGCTCGCCTGGCTCTGCCTCGAAGGCGTCGGCCGTGTGCGACCAAACCTGCCCCGCGAAGGCCTTTGGCCCCTGCTGCTGGCGAACGGTGCGGCACTAGGCGCCATGCTGATCGGCAGCGAAAGCGGTTTCGCCTCGACGATTGGCTTGGGCCTCGGCGGCGGCCTGGGCTTCTGGCTGGTGCTGACCTTGCTGGACGATCTGCTGCGGCAAGTGGATGAAACCAAGGTGCCGGTCGCGTTCCGCGGCACGCCGATGCTGCTGGTGTGCGCTGGCCTGATGGGTCTGGCCTTCCTCGGCTTCAATGGCATGGGGGCGCAATGAGCCAGGCCAACCTGATCCAGAGCATCGATGCCCTCCTGCCACAAACGCAGTGTGGCAAGTGTGGTCACCCCGGCTGCAAGCCCTACGCCGAAGGCATCGCCCAGGGCGAGGCGATCAACAAGTGCCCACCCGGCGGCAGTACCACCATCCATGCCCTGGCCGAACTGTTGAAGGTCCAGCCCTTGCCGCTGGATGCGCCCAACGGCCCGGTGCCGCCGCAGATCGCGTTCATCCGCGAGGCAGAATGCATCGGCTGCACCAAGTGCATCCAGGCCTGTCCGGTGGACGCCATCGTCGGCGCCGCCAAGCAGATGCACACCGTCATCACCGACGAATGCACCGGCTGCGAGCTCTGCGTGGCGCCCTGTCCGGTGGACTGCATCGACATCCTGCCCCTGGCCGAACCGGCTGCCAGCGCCCAGCGCCAGCACGCCGACCAGTTCCGCCAACGTTTCGAATTTCGCAATGCACGTCTCGCCCGTGACGACGCCCGCCGCCGTGCCGATCGCGAGGCCCGTGCCGCCCGCGCCGCGCAGGCCCAGCAGAGCACCACCGCAGCGCCGTTGGACGCTGTTCAGGCTGCCATCGAGCGGGTAAAGGCGCAGAAGGCTGCCATCCCCAGTCTTAGCGACCAGCAGAAGCGCCTGAAGATCGAGGCCGCCATGGCTCAGGTGGCGCTGAAGAAGGCCGAAGACAAGCTGGAGGTTTACGGCACGTCCGACCTGCAGGCATTGGTCGTCGAACTGCGTGCCGCCAACGAGAAAGCCCAGGCCGCGCTCAAGGCGGCCCTGGACGCCGCTGCGCCACAGGCAGACGAAGCCACCCTCAAGCAGGCGAAGATCGCTGCCGCCATGAGCCGCACCCAGCTGGCGCGGGCCGAGAAAGCCTTTGGCGAATCCCCCACTGCCGAACAACAGTCCCAGCTGGCTGAACTGCGCGCCGCCGTGGACCAAGCACAGCAACGCCTGGACGCTGCTCATGGCGACCCAGCGTCACCGGTAGCCACGGAAGGTGAAACGCGCCTCAAACAGGCGAAGATCGCCCTCGTCAGCCGTCGCGCCGAGCTCAAGGGCGCCGAACAGCGCGGCGCCGGCGAAGCGGAACTGGCTCCGTTGCGCCAGGCGCTGGCCGATGCCGAAACCGCCCTGCACGCCGCCGAGGATGCCTCCGGCAAGCAGCCGCCGGACCTCCAGCGCATCGACAAGCGCCCCGTGGACCCGGCCGTGCGCGCGCTGAAAACCGAACTGGCCTATGCCCGCGCCGACGTCAGCAAGCTGGAACGCCAGGCCGACGCCGACCCGGCAGCGCTGGCCCAGGCCCGCGAACGCCTGCACAAGGCTGAGCAAAGGTTACATGAACAGACCCGGCTGTAGCCCCTGTAGGAGCGAGCTTGCTCGCGAACGGACGTGGAATTGCATTCTTCGCGAGCAAGCTCGCTCCTACAATTTCTTGCGAGTCCGGCCATGACCACGCGCCCGGCCTTCGACCCGCGCCCCAGCATGCAGCTGGTGTTGGTCGCCTGCCTGCCGGGCCTTCTCGCGCTGTTCTGGCAATACGGCTGGGGCAGCGTCCTGCAATTGCTGGTCGCCCTGCCGGTCGCCCTCGCCTGCGAGACCCTGGTGCGCCGCCTGCGCCAGCAGCCCGCCCTACCGGAGTCGTCACTCCTCAACCAACCCTTGCTAGGTGAAGGCAGTGCCCTGGTCAGTGCAGTGCTGCTCGCGCTGGCCCTGCCGCCCTACTCGCCCTGGTGGCTGACCGCCTGCGCCTGCGCCTTCGCCTTGTTGTTCGGCAAGGCGCTGTTCGGCGGCTTTGGCCAGAATCCGTTCAACCCGGCCATGCTCGGCTATGCCCTGGTGCTGGTGGCCTTCCCGGCTCAGCTCAACCAGTGGCCCACGCCCGGCCAGCACCCCGGCCTGGGTGAATCCCTGCAGCAGGTGCTGGGTTTCGGCGGCGGGCTGGTGGATGGTTGGAGCCAGGCCACCGCGCTGGACAGCCTCAAGCACAACAACCGCCTGACCATCGACGAACTCTTCGCCAGCCATCACGCCTTTGGCAGCTTTGGTGGCCGTGGTGCGGAATGGGTCAATCTGGCGTTCCTGCTGGGCGGCCTGTTCCTGCTGCAACGAAAGGTGATTCGCTGGCACGCGCCGGTTGGCCTGCTGGCGGGTCTCTTCGTGGTCAGCCTCCTGTGCTGGAACGGCTCCGGTTCGGATTCCAATGGTTCTCCCCTGCTCCATCTGTTCAGCGGCGCGACCATGCTCGGCGCCTTCTTCATCGCCACCGAACCGGTGTCCGGCGCCGGGAGTGATCGCGCGCGCCTGTTGTTCGGAGTCGGTACAGGCGTGCTGGTATATGTGATACGCACCTGGGGTGGATATGCGGACGGCATGGCCTTTGCCATCCTGCTGATGAACCTGGTGGTGCCGACCCTCGACCGCCTGGCCGCGCGCGGCCAGGAGACGCAGCCATGAACGGGCGCAGCCTGGCATGGCTGGCGACATTGGCTGGGCTTTGCCTGGCCGTGTTGATCGCCACCAGCCAACTGCTCGACAGCCGCATCGACGCCGAACGCCAGGCGGCCGATGAGCGCGCCCTGCTCGACCTGCTCCCGCCAGGTAGCTACGACAACCATCCCCTGGCCCACCCCATTGCACTGCCCGCCAGCGAACTGCTGGGCGATCCGGCGCCAACCCGCGCCTGGCTCGCCACACGCGAAGGCACGCCGACCGCCGTCCTGCTACCGGCCACTGCCAAGGGCTACGAAGGCCCGATCCACCTGCTGCTGGCCATACGCCCAGACGGCCGCCTGCTGGCCACCAAAGTTCTCGGCCACCGGGAAACCGCAGGAATTGGCGACCGCATAGAACCCGCTCGCAGCGCCTGGCTGAAAATCTTCGCCGACGCCTCCCTGGCCGGCCATCCCGAAGCGGAATGGCGAGTGAAGGCCGACAAGGGCGAATTCGACCAGATCGCCGGCGCCACCATCACCTCCCGCGCCGTGGTCAGTGCCGTCCAGCACGCGCTGCAATATTTCGATGGCCATCGCCAAATACTGCTCAGGAGCCCATCGCCATGAGCGTCCGGCATTTCGACCTGATAGGGCTGGCCCTGCTGTTGGGTGCCACGGACCTGCTGATCAAGGGCGTGGGGATTGCCCTCGCTGGCTTGCCTGTACTGGCAGTATTTGCCCTGGTCCTGCCGATCCTGCGCCGCCATCTGCAAGATGCCGGCTACTGGCTCGGCGCGTTGCTGCTGGCCGCCCTGCTGGCGAGCCTGGCCAGCCTGCTGCTACAGGCTGGCGCCTTCGAGTTGCATCGCGCCCTCGGCCCTTACCTCTACCTGCTGGTAGTGCCCTGCCTGCAATTGGCCGCAATGGAGTCCACGGACGCCGTCGATGGCCTGTACGCCGGGCTTGTCTTCACGTTACTCGCCCTGTTGCTGGGTACCCTGCGGGAAGTCCTTGGACATGCCAGCCTGTTCACCCACTTCGACTGGCTGCTGGGGTCTGTCGCGCTCGACTGGCGCCTGCAGTTCGGTGCCGATGGCATTCCGCTGTTCGCCCTCGCGCCCGGAGCCTTTATCCTGCTGGGTACGCTATTGGCATTGCTGCGCCACTTGACCAACCGGACCGCTGATTCCCAATGAATGCCGCAAAACGCTACGAAATCTTCCGTCGTCTCCACGACGATGACCCCAACCCCACCACCGAGCTGGCCTACAGCACGCCTTTCGAGCTGCTGATAGCGGTCATCCTTTCCGCGCAGGCGACCGACGTCGGCGTGAACAAGGCCACAGCCAAGCTGTACCCGGTGGCCAATACCCCGGAAGCCATCCATGCGCTGGGTGTTGAAGGCCTGTCGGAGTACATCAAGACCATCGGCCTGTACAACAGCAAGGCGAAGAACGTCATCGAGACCTGCCGCCTCCTCATCGAGAAACATGGCAGCCAGGTGCCGGACAACCGCGAGGACCTCGAGGCCCTGCCCGGCGTCGGTCGCAAGACGGCCAACGTGGTGCTCAATACCGCCTTCCGCCAACCCGCCATGGCCGTGGATACGCACATCTTCAGGGTCAGCAATCGCACCGGCATCGCCCCCGGCAAGAACGTGCTGGAAGTGGAGAAAAAGCTGCTGAAGTTCGTACCAAAAGAATTCCTGCTGGACGCCCACCATTGGCTGATCCTGCATGGCCGCTATGTCTGCGTAGCCCGCAAACCGCGCTGCGGTGCGTGCCGCATCGAAGATCTGTGCGAATACAAGGCGAAGACTTCTGACGATTGATGTCCTATTGAATCGCTCAGGTATCTGATTGAAAAAATCTTTTTTACCGGCTCTGGCTTTGTGGTTATAAGGTGCGCCAATAGCGCCCCGCATTGTGGAGTGAACCTTATGACCACTGCCAAAGAAGAAATCGAACTCGAAGAGGAATTCGTCTCCGAGGAAGCCGACGATTCGGATGCCCCGGCCGAAACCGCGAAGACCAACCTGACCAAGCGCCGCATCATCGACAACTACCTCGAAGAACGCCGCCTGCAGAAACAGCTCTCCGACTACGACTTCGACCTGTAATGGCGCCTTGCCCGAAAAGCCCCGCAAATGCGGGGCTTTTTGTTGTCCGTTAGCGGTTGTAGGAGCTAGCTTGCTAGCGAAAAGGGGCCATTCGCTGGCAAGCCAGCTCCTACGGGCAATGCAGCTACTTGCAACATTCAGTGCAGCCAGAAAAAAAGAAGCCGGCACGAGGCCGGCTGTAAGGACGCACAACAAATCGGTCAGCGCAGCTTTTCCATCATCTGGTAGTACCACATGCCCACCGCCAGCATGTGGTTGCCGAGGCGCTCGCTCAGCGGCACGCGGATGTGCTGGCATTGGGCGAAGGTGTCGAACTTCTCCAGGCTGCCGCTCATGGCGTTGGCCATGACCTCGCCCATGATGTGGGTGGTCGCCACGCCGTGGCCGGAGTAACCCTGGCAGTACCAGACGTTCTTCGACAGCTTGCCCAGCTGCGGGATGCGGTTCATCACGATGCCCATGGCGCAGCTCCACTTGAAGTCGATCTCCACGCCCTTGAGTTTCGGGAATGTGCGCTCGATGCAGGGTCGCAGCTCCGCGGCGATATCGCGGGAATCGCGGCCGGAGTAGTTGGCGCCACCGCCGAACAGCAGGCGGCCATCGGCGGTCATGCGGTAGTAGTCGAGCACGAAACGGCAGTCGTACACCGCCAGGTCCTGCGGATTGAGTTCCTTGGCCAGGTCACCCAGGGGTTTGGTGGTGACGATCCCGCCCATGGCCGGGAAGATCATGCCCTTGAGCTTCTTGCGCTCCAGTTTGTGGTAGACGTCGCCGGCCAGCAGGATCTGCTGGGCGTTGATCCGGCCGCGGCTGGTGACCACCGCGGGGCGATCGCCGTGGATGATGTCCTGCACCTCGGAATGTTCGAAGATCAGCGCGCCCAGGCTGGCAGCGGCCTTGGCTTCGCCGATGCACAGGTTCAGCGGGTGCAGGTGCATGTTGCGGGTGTTCTTGATGGCGCCGACGTAGAGGTCGGAGTCCAGGTGCTCGCGCACGCCGGCCGCATCCAGGAGGGTCACATCGTCGCCCAGGCCACGGCGTACCGCTTCCTCATAGGAGGCCTTCAGCTCGTCCATGTGCGAGGCCTTCATCGCCGCATGCAGATGGCCGTGCTTGAGGTCGCACTGGATGCCGTACTTCGCCACCCGGCTCTTGATGATCTCGTGGCCGCGCCAGCGCAGGTACCAGATGAAGTCGTCCACATCCTTGCCCAGGAACCGGCTCATCTGCTTGCGCATGGCCGCATCGCCCGAGAGGCTGCCCGTCACCTGGCCGCCATTGCGGCCGGTGGCGCCCCAGCCAATCTTGTGGGTCTCCACGAGGGCCACCTTGTAGCCGCGCTCCGCCATCTCCACCGCCGTCGCCACGCCGGTGAAGCCGCCACCAATAATGGCGACGTCGACATTCACCTCACCGTCGAGGGTGGGATAGGCGGTCTCCTCGTTGAGGGTCGCGGAGTAATAGGAGGGCGCGCGCTCGGCGGCGGGCAGTGGGTGTTTGATTGCAGCGGTCATGGGGTGGATCCTTTTTGGCCTCTGGGGGCCTTCAATACCGGGGAGCGATTCGCGAATGAATTCGCTCCCACAAACAGAAACGGACAGTCGTTCGCCGGCTCAGGCCTGGTTGAGGTACCAGCGCCAGTCCTGCTCACCGACTTCGGACATGAACTGGCGGTACTCGGCGCGCTTCACCGCCTGGTAGACGCCCAGGAAGGCCGTGCCGAACGCGTCGCGGGCCCAGCTGGATTGCTCCAGGGCGCACAGCGACGTCAGCCAGTCGGTGGGCAGCAACTCCGTCGCCTGGGCGTAGCCGTTGCCTTCGATCGGGTTACCCGGATCGATGTCCTCGCGGATACCACGATGGATGCCGGCCAGGATGGCCGCCGCCGCCAGGTAAGGGTTCGCGTCGGCGCCGCAGATGCGGTGCTCGATGTGCCGGCTGTTGGCCGGGCCACCCGGAACGCGAAGGCTCACGGTGCGGTTATCCACACCCCAGGTCGGTGCCAGGGGCGCGTAGCTGTTGGCCTGGAAACGGCGATAGGAGTTGGCGTTCGGGCAGAACAGCAGCAGCGAATCCAGCAGGCTCTTGAGCATGCCCCCCACGGACTGGCGCAGCAGCGGGGTACCGGCGGGGTCTTCGCTGGCGTAGAGGTTGCGGCCTTCGGCGTCAGCCAGGCTCACATGCATGTGCATGCCGGTGCCGGCGATCTCGGCGAAGGGTTTGGCCATGAAGCAGGCCTGCATGCCATGGGCGTGGGCGACGCCCTTCACCAGGCGCTTGTAGCGCACAGCCTGATCCATGGCTTGCAGCGCATCGCCGTGTTCGAGGGTGATTTCCACTTGGCCAGGCGCGTATTCGGAGATCGCGGTACGCGCCGGAATGCCCTGGGCCTTGCAGGCTGCATAGAGATCGGCGAGGAACGGCTCGATCTGCTCCAGCTCACGCAGCCCGTAGACCTGGGTGCCACGCGGACGATGACCATCGGCATCCAGCGCCGGCTGCGGACGGCCATCGGCGTCGCGCTTCTGGTCCAGCAGGTAGAACTCCAGCTCGCAGGCCATTACCGGGTAGAAACCATCGGCCTTGAGACGATCGATCACTTCCACCAGCACATGACGCGGGTCGGCGATCGCGGCGGGCATCCCCTCCTGCGGGTGCATGCTGACCTGTACGGCAGCGGTGGGCATCTTGCGCCAGGGCATGCGCACCAAACTGCCGGCCAGCGGATAGGCGCGGCAGTCGATATCGCCCACATCCCACACCAGGCCGGAGTTTTCCACATCCTCGCCGTGCATGGTCAGGCCGAGGATGGTGCTGGGTAACGGACGGCCGCTTTCGTAAACGGCGAGGAGCTCGTCGCGATGCAACAGCTTGCCGCGAGGCACACCATTGGCGTCGAGGATGAAGACTTCGAATGCGTCGATATCCGGATTCTGTTCGAGGAAATCCCGGGCTTCCTGCACGCTGGCAAATGTCATGTCGCTCTCTTTAGTGCCCGTGGGCACGCAATCTGACCCTCGCCGCTGCGGGCAAGGGTCGAATTTCTCTTTCTGGGGTGAGGTAGCCGCTGCGGTGGCGGCCCGATCAGACGAGAGCGCTATCCGGCGGACGAGCGTGACGGCAATGCCAGAGCGCCCAGAAAGCGAGTTCGAGCGGCAGGGAAATCAGAAGGTGGCTGGCCCACTTGCGGGAGAACTGGACCGTCGGGGCAATTCCCGGAGCACGGCGCGCGGCGCGAACCAGCCCGAGGGGCAAGGCGGCCAGCAACGATTGGTGCGCGGTGGAACAACCCATGGGAAAAGCCGTGTTATTGGAATGCGTTGGAGGCTCGCACGGCGGGATGGGTGAATAAAATTCAGGTTTTCCTATCTTTAGTTAAGCAACGGATAAACATTAAACCTGGCCGCGGGTGTGAGATCATCCGTGATTGAAATGGCTGCGTCTTCATTAAGTGTTGCAAGTAGCTGCATTGCCCGTAGGAGCTGGCTTGCCAGCGAATGGCCCCGTTTCGCTAGCAAGCTAGCTCCTACAAGGCTCTTGGACCGCAGGGCCCCGCCACCTGGCCCGGCATACAACCAGGCCTAACGCAGTTTCAGAGGGTCAACCAGGCCCGCTGCGATGGCCATGCCCACCAGGTCAGGCAGGCGTTCGGCCTGCATGCGCTTCATCACGCGGGCACGATAGAGGTCGATGGTCTTCACGCTGATGTCCAACTGCTCGGCAATCTCGCGGTTGGTGTAGCCCTGTACCAGCGGTAGCAGCACATCGCGCTCACGCGGAGTCAGGCTGTCGAGGCACTCCTGCAACTGGCCCTGGCCGCCCGAGACCGTGCGCTGGTGGTCGACGCGCGACAATGCCTGCTGCACGCTATCCAGCAGGAGCTGCTCGTTGTAGGGCTTCTCGATGAAATCATGGGCGCCCGCCTTGAAGGCACGTACCACGATCGGCACATCGGCGTGTCCACTGACGAAGATCACCGGCAGGTCCAGGCCGCGGCTGCGCATTTCCTCCTGAACATTGAGGCCACCCATTCCGGGCATGCGTACGTCGAGCAATACACAGGCGTCGAGGCTGGCATCGCAGGCGTCGAGGAAGGCACGGCCGCTGGTGAAGGGCAGCGCCTTGAGGCCTACCGACTCCAGGAGCCAGACCGTGGAATCGAGCATGCCCTGGTCGTCATCCACCACATAGACCACCTGTTCGCCACTGTTGGACATCAAATCGCTCCTGTTGCCTTCTTGTTATTGCAGCGGCAGGCGGCAACGCATGAGCAGCCCGCCCTCCCCGTTCGGCATCCCGTCCAGTGCGCCGCCGAATCCTTCGATAATGCTGCGGCTCATCGACAGCCCCAGGCCCAGGCCATCCGGCTTGCTGGTGTAGAAGGGGGTGAAGATGCGCCCCAGTTCCTCTTCGCCAAGCCCTGGCCCCTGATCGCAAACCTCGATGAGCAGTTGGCCGTCCTGCGCCGAGGCCGCCAATCGGATCATCGATTCCCGTCCCGGATGAGCCTCGCGGTTGGCGTCGATGGCGTTGCGCAGCAGGTTGAGCAGCACCTGTTCGAGCAGCACCCGATCGGCGTAAACCGGCGGCAGATTGTCCGGTAATTGCTCGGCGATCGCCACCTGGCAGGCGCTGGCCTCCCAGGCGCACAGCCGTACCGCTTCGCGGACCACTTCGGCCACGTTCAGCGCCTGCATCTTGCGCTGCCCCTTGCGCAGGAAGGCCCGCAGCCGCTTGATCACTTCCGAGGCATGGTTGGCGTGTTCGGTGATGCGCTCCAGCCCCTGGGCTACTCGCTCCGCCGCCTTGGGGTTGCTGCCCAGGGATTGCAGGTAGCGCTGGCTGGCACTGGCGTAGTTGACGACCGCGGCGAGGGGCTGGTTGATCTCGTGGGCGATGCCGGAGGCCAGTTCTCCCAGGGTCACCAGCCGCGCGGTATGCGCCAGCTCATCCTGGTGGCGACGCTGCTGGGCCTCGCGCAACTCGCGCTCGGTCATGTCGTGGGCCACCAGCGAGTAGTAGCGTTCGCCTCCCGCCGTACTGTGGGCCAGCAGCACCATGGACACTGGCACCGACGCGCCGCCGTCCGGTGGCAGCAGCCGCGAATCGATGCTCCACACCCCCTTGCGCTCGGCGGTGCGCCAGCCCTCCCGCTGCAGGCGCGCAAGATCGTCCGCCAGCATCACCTCGGCCAGCGCCGGCATTGGCTGTCGAGCCTCCAGGCTCAGAGCCCGGCGGGCGGCCGGGTTGAGGTAGGTGATGTGCCCAGCGGGGTCGACGAACAGCACAGGGTCGGTATTGGCCTCCACCACCTCGGCCAGGCGCCGCCGGTTCTCCTCGGCCTGCACCCGCGCGGTGATGTCGCGGGACACGCTGACCACCTCCACCACTGCCCCGGTGTAGGTCTCGCGGATAGCGCGGCTGGCCGTCTCGAACCAGAGGTAATGCCCTGCACGATGGCGGATGCGGTAAGTCATGGTGTGGTAACCGTCTTGCTCCAGCGCATCCCGGGCGCGCTGCACCAATTGGGCCAGCTCCTGGGGATGAAAGAGGCACTGGGCGAGCTGTCCGCGCAGCTCTTCCGGCCAGTAACCGAGCAGGGTCCAGGAGGCCGGCGAGGCGTCGAGGAAGCGACCTTCGGGGGTATGCCGGGAAATCAGGTCAGTGGTGTTCTCAGTGATCAACCGGTAGAGGCGACGCGCCCGTGCCGCCTCGCGCTCGGCGAGGATCTGCGTGGTCGCTTCGCGGCAGCGCGCCAACACCCGCTGCTCCCGCGGATCGGGAATATAGGTCCAGACCAGCACGCGTTCGCCGCACTGGGCCTCCACCCCTTCGATGGCGCGCTCCTGGGCCAGGCAGGCACGCACCAGGGAGGCATGGTTCACCGGCAAAAAGCGCAGCACCTCGGCCATGGGCATTTCCCCGAGCATCGCCAGCAGCGCGGCGTTCAGTTCCAGTGGGGCGGCCCCGGCATCCACCAGCAGGCTCGGCTGCGGGTCATGGCCTAGCAACGGCGAAGCGCGCAACAGGCCGTTGACGCTGCCGAGCAGAGTGGTGAGTAACTCGTGCACGCAGCCCAGCCAATCCAGCCCCACGTCTTCGTGCACTTCCACCAGCAGCAGCCCCTGCTGGCCGATCTCCAGCGTCAGGTCGAACGCTTGGCCATGGCTGATCGCGGCCCGGCGCAGGCGGCCAGCCAGCCAGCAATCGAGCTGGCGGAGTTGATGCAACGACAGCCGCCCATCCTCTGCCAGACGCTCGACCAGACGTTCGTCGCTGGCCTGCAGCGGATCACCTTGCCCTGGTGGTAGCTGCTGGCAACTGCCCTCATGGCTGTAAATGCGCGCACCGGATTGCCAGCTCAGATAGAAGGCCTGCCGCACCTCAGCGCAACCGCGCAACGCCCTGCACAGAGCATCGGCGCGGGCCGCCAGGGGCACGCCCTCGCGTTGCAGGCGCAGCCAAGTGTGAAGTCGAACCGGGGTCTGGGTCATGGCGAGTCCAGCGGCTGGGGGGTGGGCAAGGATATACCGGCCTGCAGAAGGAACAGAAATAATATAGTACTTTTACTATATGACTATAGAACTACTTCCATACCATTGTGAACTTGGTATATAAATCACCCCAGAGAGCTACCGGCCTCTTCCAGATGCGCCGGTGCAGAAGAGCTAATAATCAGCCGCCGGGTATCCAGCATGTCGATCTACGATCAGGGCCTCGCCCCTGCTGCCGTCAACCACATCGCCCTCTCCCCCCTCAGCTTCATCGAGCGTACTGCCGCCGTTTACCCCCATTACCCGGCCGTGATCCACGGCTCCATCCGCCGCAACTGGGCGCAGACCTATGCGCGTTGCCGGCGCCTGGCATCGGCCCTGGTCGGCCGTGGCATTGGCAAGGGTGACACCGTGGCGGTGATGCTGCCGAACATCCCGCAGATGCTCGAGGCGCACTTTGGCGTGCCGATGATCGGCGCGGTGCTCAACACCCTGAACGTGCGCCTGGACGCCGAAGCCATTGCCTTCATGCTGCAGCACGGCGAAGCCAAGGTGCTGATCACCGACCGCGAGTTCCATGAGGTGATCCACGCCGCCATCGGCATGCTCGACCACCCACCGCTGGTGATAGACGTCGAGGACCCGGAATACGGCGAGGGCGTGGCCGTGAGTGAGCTGGACTACGAAGCGCTACTGGCAGAAGGCGACCCGGACTACGCCTGGCAATGGCCCGAGGATGAATGGCAGGCCATCTCCCTGAACTACACCTCTGGCACCACCGGAAATCCCAAGGGCGTGGTCTACCACCACCGTGGCGCCTACCTGAACGCCCTTGGCAACCAGATGACCTGGAACATGGGCAACCATCCGGTCTACCTCTGGACGCTGCCGATGTTCCACTGCAACGGCTGGTGCTACCCCTGGACCGTAACCGCGCTGGCAGGTGTGCACGTCTTCCTGCGCCGGGTCGACCCGCAGAAAATCCTCAACCTGATTCGCGAACACCAGGTCAGCCACCTGTGCGGTGCGCCCATCGTGCTCAACGCCCTGGTCAACATGCCCGAATCGGCCAAGGCCGCCATCGACCACCCGGTGAACGCCATGGTGGCCGGCGCCGCGCCGCCGGCCAAGGTGATTGGTGCCGTAGAGGAAATGGGCATCCGCGTGACCCATGTCTACGGCCTCACCGAGGTTTACGGGCCGGTGACCGTCTGTGCCTGGCACGAGGAATGGGACGAGCTGCCGCTGGAAGAGCGCGCCCGCATCAAGTCCCGCCAGGGCGTGCGCTACCCCACCCTGGAAGGCGTGATGGTGGCTGATCCGAAGACCCTCGAACCCGCCCCCATGGACGGCCAGACCATCGGCGAGATCTTCATGCGCGGCAACACCGTCATGAAGGGCTACCTGAAGAACCCCAGCGCAACCAGCGAAGCCTTCGAGGGCGGCTGGTTCCACACCGGCGATCTGGCGGTCTGGCACCCGGATGGCTACGTGGAAATCCGCGACCGGTTGAAGGACATCATCATTTCCGGTGGCGAGAACATCTCCACCATCGAACTGGAAGGCGTGCTCTATCGCCACCCAGCGGTACTGGAAGCGGCCGTGGTGGCGCGCCCGGACGAAAAATGGGGTGAAACCCCCTGCGCCTTCATCACCCTCAAGGCCGACCAGCAGGAAACGCGTGAGGCCGACATCATCGCTTTCTGCCGCGAACACCTGGCCGGTTTCAAGGTGCCGAGGACGGTGATCTTCACCCAGTTGCCGAAGACCTCCACCGGCAAGATCCAGAAGTACGTCCTTCGGGATATGGCGAAGAACCTCTAACCCGCTTCCGGCAGCGGCCGGACACAGCAGCGCTTCAAGAACAGGGTGGCAGCCAGCGGTTGCCACCAAGGGCCGTCGCATGCCCGAAAAAGCTGCGGCGGCCGGCAACAGGCATCGACAACAACAACAAGCGGAGCCCGTCATGAGTACCCACAACACACCTCACGTCCAAAGCTGCGACCGCATCCGGTCAAACCCCAAGTTCCAACGTCTGGCACGCCAACGCGCGGTGCTCGCCTGGTCGCTCAGCGCCGTGGTGCTGGGCGTCTACTACCTGTTCATCATGCTGGTGGCCTTCGTCCCCGGCTGGTTGCACATGCCACTCTACGAGGGCAGCCACCTCAGTCGAGGCATCCCGCTGGGCGCCGCCATCATCGTCCTTTCCTGGCTGCTGACCGCCTGGTACGTGCGCAGCGCAAACACCCGTTTCGACAGCCTCAGCACCGAAATCCTCGCGGAGGCCCAGGCATGAAAGCCCTCCTCGCCCTCTTCGCCCTGGCACCTCTGAGCGCCTTCGCAGACACCATCACCGCGCAGAAGCAACCGCTCAACCTGCATGCCATCGGCATGTTCTTCGTCTTCGTCCTCGCCACCCTGGCGATTACCTGGTGGGCCGCACGCCGCACCCGCTCCACCGCCGACTTCTACACCGCTGGCGGCGGTATCTCGGGCTTCCAGAACGGCCTGGCCATTGCCGGTGACTACATGTCCGCGGCCACCTTGCTGGGCCTCACCAGCCTGGTATTCACCAAGGGCTACGATGGCTTCGTCTACATCATCGGTTTCTTCGTCGGCTGGCCGGTGATCACCTTCCTGATGGCCGAGCGCCTGCGCAACCTGGGCAAGTACACCTTCGCCGACATCGTCTCCTACCGCCTCGACCAGACCCGCGTACGCAGCTTCGCCGCCCTCGGCTCGCTGACCGTGGTCTGCTGCTACCTGATCGTGCAGATGGTCGGCGCCGGTCAGCTGATCAAGCTGCTGTTCGGCCTGGACTATCAACTGGCGGTGGTGGTGGTCGGTGTGCTGATGCTGGTCTACGTGATCTTCGGCGGCATGATCGCCACCACCTGGGTGCAGATCGTCAAGGCTGTCCTGCTGCTGGCTGGTGGCACCACCCTGATGCTGATGGCCATGAGCGAGTTCGGCTTCAGCTTCGAGGAGCTGGCCGGTCGCGCGGTGGAAACCCATGCCATCGGCAACGGCATCATGGGCCCCGGCTCGATGCTGGCCGACCCGATCAATGCCGTCTCGCTGTCCCTCGGCCTGGTGTTTGGCATCGCCGGCCTGCCGCACATCCTCATGCGCTTCTTCACTGTGCCCAACGCCAAGGAAGCCCGCCGCTCGGTACTGTTCGCCACCGGCTTCATCGGTTTCTTCTTCCTGGTGGTGTGCGTGCTTGGCTACACCGCCATCGTCATCGTTGGTACCGACCCGCAGTACTTCGTCGACGGCAAGCTGGGCGGAGCCCTGGTAGGCGGCGGCAATATGGTCGCCATGCACCTGGCCCAGGCCGTGGGTGGCAACCTGTTCCTCGGTTTCCTCTCCGCCGTGGCCTTCGCCACGATCCTCGCCGTGGTCGCCGGGCTGGCCCTGGCCGGGGCCTCGGCCATCTCCCACGACCTTTACGCCAGCGTGCTGAAGAAAGGCCGTGCCAGCGAGAAGGATGAAATGCGCGTGAGCCGCATCGCCACCGTCTGCCTGGGCCTGGTGGCCATCGGCCTGGGTCTGTTGTTCGAGCAGATGAACATCGCCTTCCTCGTCGGCCTGACCTTCGGCGTCGCCGCGTCGGCCAACTTCCCTGTGTTGATCATGGCCATGTACTGGAAGGGCCTGACCACCCGTGGCGCCCTCTGCGGCGGCCTCGTCGGCCTGGTGTCGGCCCTGGTGCTGGTGATCCTCTCGCCAGCGGTGTGGGTGACGGTGCTCGGCCATGCCAAGGCGATCTTCCCCTATGACCACCCGGCGTTGTTCTCCATGCCGTTGGCCTTCGCGGTGATCGTTCTGGTTTCCAGCCTGGACCGCAGCGCCCGCGCAAGCCGCGAGCGGGCCGCCTACGCCGACCAATTCGTCCGCGCCCAGACCGGCCTGGGAGCTGCGGCCGCCAGCAGCCATTGATCCATCCGGCACGGCCTGCGGGCCGTGCCTTCCCGCAATCGCCGTAACAGAGGTTCCTCGCCATGCCCGAATACAACGCCCCGCTGCGCGACCTGCGCTTCGTCCTGCATGAGGTCTTCGACGCCCCGTCCCTCTGGGCGCGCCTGCCTGCGTTGGCCGAACGGGTCGATGCCGATACCGCCGACGCAATCCTGGAAGAAGCGGCCAAGGTCACCGGGCAGCTCATCGCCCCGCTCAACCGCAGCGGCGACGAAGAAGGCGCGCAGTGGCACGCGGGTGTGGTCAGCACCCCGGCAGGCTTCAAGGAGGCCTACGGCACCTACATCGAGGGTGGCTGGGTAGGGCTTTCCGGCAATCCGGACTTCGGCGGCCTGGGCATGCCGAAGATGCTCGCCGTGCAGTTCGAGGAAATGCTCTATGCCGCCAACTCCAGCTTCGCCCTGTATTCCGCGCTGTCCTCCGGCGCTTGCCTGGCCATCGACGCCCACGCCAGTGCCGACCTGAAACAGACCTACCTGCCCCCGATGTACGAAGGGCGCTGGGCCGGCTCCATGTGCCTCACCGAACCACAGGCTGGTACCGACCTCGGCATCATCCGCACCAAGGCCGAACCCCAGGCCGACGGCAGCTATCGCATCACCGGTACCAAGATATTCATCACCGGCGGCGAACAGGACCTGACCGAGAACATCATCCACTTGGTGCTGGCCAAGCTGCCGGACGCGCCGGCTGGTCCGAAAGGCATCTCCCTGTTCCTGGTGCCCAAGGTCATGGTCAGTGCGGATGGTTCGCTGGGCGAGCAGAACGCCGTGTCCTGCGGCTCCATCGAACACAAGATGGGCATCAAGGCCTCGGCCACCTGCGTCATGAACTTCGACGGCGCCTGCGGGTGGCTGATCGGCGAAGCCAACAAGGGCCTGGCGGCGATGTTCACCATGATGAACTACGAGCGTCTGTCCATCGGCATCCAGGGCATTGGCTGCGCCGACGCCTCCTACCAGGCCGCCGTGACCTACGCCCGCGAGCGCATCCAGAGCCGCGCACCCACCGGCCCGGTGGCGCAGGACAAGGTGGCCGACCCGATCATCCATCACCCCGACGTGCGCCGCATGCTGCTCAGCATGAAGGCCATGACCGAGGGCGGCCGCGCCTTCGCCTGCTATGTCGGCCAGCAACTGGACCTGGCCAAGTACACCGATGACAGCGACGAACGCACGCGCGCCGAGGCCCTGGTGGCCCTGCTCACTCCGGTGGCCAAGGCCTTCTTCACCGACACCGGCCTGGACAGCTGCGTGCTCGGCCAGCAGGTGTTCGGTGGTCACGGCTACATCCGCGAATGGGGCCAGGAACAACTGGTACGCGATGTACGCATCGCGCAGATCTACGAAGGCACCAACGGCATCCAGGCCCTCGACCTGCTCGGCCGCAAGGTAGTGGCCAATGGCGGCGCCGCGCTCAAGCTGTTCTGCGCCGAGGTGCGCGCCTTCGCCAGCCAACCCGCCGCGCCCTACTCCGCCGAGCTGCTGGAAGCACTCGGGCGCCTGGAGGGCACCAGCGAATGGCTGCTGGCCCAGGCCAGCCGCAGCCCCAACGAAGTGGGCGCTGCCTCGGTGGAATACCTGCAGCTCTTCGGCCATGTGGCCTACGCCTGGCTATGGGCGCGCATGGCTGCCGTAGCCGAGGCGCGTCAAGCCGAGGACGAGGCCTTTTACGGTGCCAAACGGGCCACCGCCGAGTTCTTCTTCCGCCGCCTGCTGCCGCGCACCCTCGCCCTGGAGGCCAGCATCCGCACTGGCGCCGAGCCGCTCTTCGGCCTTTCCAGCGAACAGTTCTGACGTTTGAGCGTGGCGCGGCCTGGGCTCCTTTGGGCCGCGCTTTTTTATTCCGCAGTACCTGAAAAAACAACAACAAGAGGAATCACGATGACCCGTAACCCCCTCACCACCGTCCTACTGCTGTCCGGCGGCGCCCTCGGTCTATCCGGCACCGCCACAGCGGACTTCATCAAGGATTCGAAAGCCAGCCTGGAACTGCGCAACTTCTACTTCAATCGTGATTTCCGCCAGCACGCCGCGCCGCAGTCCAAGGCCGAGGAATGGGCGCAAGGCTTCCTCCTGCGCTACGAGTCGGGCTTCACCGAGGGCAGCATCGGCGTCGGCCTGGACGCCATCGGCCTACTGGGCGTGAAGCTGGACTCCAGCCCCGACCGTGCCGGCTCCGGTCTGCTCAAGCGAGATCGCGAAGCCCCCAAGAGCGCCCAGGACGAATACGGCGAACTGGGCCTGACCGCCAAACTGCGCGCCTCGAAGAGCACCCTCAAGCTCGGCACCCTGATGCCCAAGCTGCCGGTGCTGCTGGCCAACGA
>NZ_SSOL01000047.1:0-16308 GCF_029871275.1 Pseudomonas sp. BN414 | reverse complement strand
TGGACTTGCCCCTATCAAACCGGACACCGGTACCCCGTTAAGTTGATGCCTCAGCCAAGCGTCTGAACTCCCGAGGTGAGCGGTAGTTCAGTGCGCTGTGCGGATGTTCCTCGTTGTAATGCTCGAAGGCGATGGCCAGGTTGCGCAGGGCCGTCGCTCGATCGGGCTTGGGCATGTGGCGGATATAGTCGCGCTTCATGGTCTTCACGAAGCTCTCCGCCATCCCGTTGCTCTGTGGGCTGCACACCGGTGTTGTCAGAGGTAGCAGGCCGATCTGCCGGGCAAAGACCCGGGTCTGTTCGGCGGTATAGGCCGAGCCGTTATCGCTCAGCCATTGCACCGGCGACGCAGGCAGCTCGCTACCGAAGCGTTGCTCGACGGCTTCCAGCATCACGTCGCGGACATCGTCGCCACTGTAGCCGTGTGGGCTGGCCACCCAACTGATGGCTTCGCGGTCGCAGCAGTCCAGAGCGAAGGTCACGCGCAGTTTGTCACCATCCTCGCAGCGGAACTCGAAGCCATCCGAACACCAGCGGGTGTTGCTTGTATCCACGGCGACACGACCTTCGTGACGCCGCGCCACACCCGGCTGCTTGCGACGGCGTTCCAGCAACAGATCGTGATCACGCATGACGCGGTAAACCCGCTTCACGTTGACCGGTGGCAGGGCCTGTTGCTCATGCTGCCGACGCAACAGACCCCAGATCCGACGATAGCCATAGCTGGGCAGGGCGCCGACTGCCTGCTGGATCTGCTCGACCAAGGTCACATCGTTGAACGCTCGGCGCCGACGAGGCCGCAGCCCTGGAGCGGGTTGTTTGAGTCGAGCCGTCAATTGCGAGCGCGCCACACCGAGACTCTCACTGACCGCCTTCACTGGTCGTCCCCCGGCAACAAGGGTGAGTGCGCAATCCATTTTCGCGAGCGGGCGATCTCCACCGCTTCCTTGAGGATCTCGGCCTCCATGGTCTTCTTGCCCAGCATCCGTTGCAGTTCGCGGATCTGCTTGAGGGCATCGGCCAACTCGGAGGCGGGCACCACCGCTTCACCGGCACTGACCGCCGAGAGGCTGCCGTCCTGGTAGAGCTTGCGCCAGTGGAACAGTTGGTTGGGGTTGATGCCGTTGCGCCGGGCCACCACCGAGACGCTTTGCCCGGGCTCGAGACTCTCGCGCACCATGGCCAGTTTTTCCTCGACGCTCCAGCGGCGACGCCGCTCCTGGCCGAGCACTTCGATGGTTTTGTCTTTGCTGGTAGTCATAAACACAGTCGTTTGCCTATCCCTTATGGTAAGGGGGAAACGGTGTCCTGTGTTTCAAGGGGCTCGTTCAGGAATGATGTTGCTGGTCACGTCTTCTGCATCGAAGAGTTTGTTGTTGATCGTCCACATGCCGTTCTGGCGATCGAATTCCCAGCGCCGTTTGGGTAGCCGGTTGAGTTCCGCCGCCGTCGGCAGCTCTCGCAATGGCCGCAGTTGGTTGGGTACCTGGCTGAGGTCCTGTTTATCTGGATTACGATCGACAACGATCTTCAGCACCCGAGTACCCGGCGCTTGCACGCTGTTGGGCTGGCGTGTGCTGTCCTGCTGCAGGCGATTCACCAGGTAGAGCTCGGTGCCGATCGGGTACTTGGAAAAGTCCACCACTATGTCGGCGCGCTCGGCCACCGCGAGGCGCACCTTGGTCTGGCCGCGCAACGGCTGCGGCAGCAAATTGCCGTCGCTGGACAGGTAGTCGAAGCGCTGATCCTTGCCAGCGGCATCGACCAGATAGAACTCGTAGAAGCGGCTGGGCCCACTGTTGAGCAGGCGCAGACGGTACTTGCGGGCGTCCACCGGCAACACGGGCTCGATCTTGCCGTTGACCGTGACCTTGTCGCCCAGCACGCCTTCCGGACCGAGCTCATTCCAGAACAGCAGGCCGTTTGCGTCGAAGCGTTTGTCGCCAAAGGCCAGCGGATAGTCATAGGCGCCACTGGGCAGACGCAGGGCACGCGGGTTTGGATCGAGTTCGTCTCCCGAGTCGAACTCATCGAATATCAGGTAAAAGCCCGCCAGTCCGAGGTAGGTGTTCGGCGCGGTGAAATCCTTGGTGTGGTCGTGAAACCACAGCGTACCCAGCCCCTCACGATAGTCACCGATCACCTGGCCATTGGCGGCGTAACCGGTGAATGGGCCGGGATTCGCCAGGTTCTCCAGGTAGCCGGCGTAGACGTTGTGATAGAGGTGATCCTTGAACTCCCCAGGCGTGATCTGAGAAGCATCGCGCAGGTCTGCGGCGCTATAGAAATCGGACGGGAAGCCGTCACATCCGGAGGACGCGTGCAGATTGTGCAGGTGGGTGGATATCTCCGGGCTGCCAACCCTCGGGCGGACGAAGCCCTGGGCGACCAGTTGGTCCGTCGAAGCGGCCAGCCGGCTGTGGAAGCGGCAGATGATCGGCCGACCGTAGCGCGCGAGGATCGTGAGGGGAAACGTTGGCGTCGGCCCGGCTGATTGAGCGGTGCTCTGGTACGTCCAGATAAGCTGCCTGGACTGGGGATAGTCGGGATGAAATTGCCAGGGAATCGCCTGAGCGCTGATTTCATAGAGGTCCGTTCCATCCAGTCGCTCCAGAACCTCGAAATGCTGGTGGGCCGGGCGCCCGGCTTCTCGTTGCTGCGGATCTGCGTTGTCGCTCTTGGGCTCCAGTTCCGAGAGTGGGAACAGCGCGTCCACCTTGTTCAGCGGGACGATCTTCCTCGGCAGGATACTCAGCCACGGCCTCGTAGGCGGGCTGCTGGCACTGCCTTGACTGCCTGGGCCGGAGGACGACGATTGCGAGCCGCTACCAGAACCTTGCGCGGCTGGACTGTAACGGCCACTCAGCAACAGCGGCGCGACCATTGCACGGGTGGACCATTTAAGGAAGGTGCGGCGTGCTCCGTTCTCGAGAGAACCTTGAGCCGGTCTTGATTTCCAGCCACTCGCTGGAATGAGTTTTTCCCCGCTAGCCGCGGGCAGTTTGTTTTTCCTTCTAAGCATGGCGGCTGCTCTTCTTGTTACGTGGCAATTACAAGTTCCTCGCAGGAGCTTGTATGAACGCTAACCAGGTGAGTGCCACCACCTGAGCGCATCTGAATGGCCGTCGCGTTTTCAGTGGCAAGGATGGTCAATTACGGCAGCCATGATCGCGTCAGGGAGGGTGGCGCTGCGGGTCAAACGAGTGGTGGGCCGTGCAGGAGGAGCGAGGCATGCAGATGCGAAGGGAATGCGAATTCCGCAGGGCGGGGCGATGCGTTGTCCACGATAAGACTCCCGATTGAAGAGCCCCCTGAAACGCTTTGCTCGCCTGCCTTCGAACTCACAACAACAGGACTTCATCCCTTTTTGTTGTTGGGCAAAGTTTAGTTACATTTGCCACCGTCACGCTATTAGATTGCTATTACCTAGTGGCCATTAATGCTATTCGGAAGTTTGCTCTGAATAGCGCTGGAGTCGGCAGATCGGAGCAATGAGAATGCCTCTTGGTCACTCCATCTAAAGGCACTTAGGCCCCCGCCCCTACGCCGGTTACGAGATGGATTGGTGTTCTCCGAGGATTACCCCTGTCGCCAGTCGCATTCAGTATGTGAAGGCCGTACCTATTCAATAAGCCTCCGATTGGCTGACAATCGGCACGCCCCTTGGCTACCGAACTGTGCACATGGACCAGATACTTTCCCTTCTATCCGAAACCGTTCCCAAAGCCCGGACCCTGGAAGAACTCACACGGCCCCTGCTGACCCTGCTCAGCCAGGTAACGGGCATGGAGTCGACCTACCTGACGACCATCGATACCGACGAGGGTGTCCAGCGCGTCGAGTTCGCACGCAACGTGGGTGACATGGTGATTCCTGAAGGCTTGGTGGTGCCCTGGGCCGACACCCTGTGCAAGCGAGCGCTAGACGAAAACCGTCTGTACTCGGACAACGTCGCCGAATGCTGGGGTGACTCGGAGGCCGCCGCGGCCCTCGGCATCAGGACCTATGTGAGCGCGCCGATCAGGTCCCAGGATGGCCGGGTGCTGGGTACGGTCTGTGCCGCCAGCTCGGATCAGGTGGCCCGCTCTCCGGAAGTGGAACCGTTGCTGATGCTGCTCTCGGGATTGCTGAGCTACTCCCTTGAGCGCGAGTTGCTGGTCGAGCGGCTCCAGGTCGCCAATGCCGAGCTGGCCAAGCTGGCCCTGACAGACCCGCTGACGGGCCTTTCCAACCGGCGTGCCATCCTCAGCGATGTCGCTCGCCTGTTCGCCCTGGCCCAGCGGGAGAACAAGTACTTGCTGGTGGGTGTGATCGATCTGGATGGGTTCAAGCTCATCAACGATACCTACGGCCACCTGGCAGGCGACCAGTTTCTGCGCGGCATAGCGGCCCAGCTGCAGCATGTTCTCAGGGCAAGCGATATCATCGGGCGCACGGGTGGTGATGAGTTCATCGTGATCGCCCTGGGCACACCGTCGGAACACTCGGACCTGGCGCAAGACATGCAACATGGCGCCGAGTTACTGCAGGATCGCCTGGCCAAAGGAACGATTGGGCAATACGACCTGGGCGAAGGTCTCGACGATATCCACTATGCCGGCGCCAGCGTGGGTGTCGTGGCGGTGCTGCCGGACAGCATGACTGCAGACGAGGCCATCAAGCTGGCCGACCGCGAGATGTACAGGGTGAAACAGCAGCGCAAGCGTCAAGCTACGCGCCACTGAGTGCGAATTGCGGTGAAGGTGCCTGAGCTCATCAGGCACCTTCGTTCGTGGCTGAGAGTTTGCCGTCCGGCGTGACCATTTCAGACGTCGAGCAACCTGGCCTTGGCCTCGGCGTACTCGCGCTTGAGCGGGGCGACATGCGCAGCATGTCTTCTGCACTTCGCTGATTGAACCGATGCCAGTGCAGTACGTAGGGAATGACATGTGCCGGCTCTTACCGCGCTGACACGCGTCTTCCCCCATGCCTCGACACAGAGTAATGTAACGTTCATTACATACTCTGTTAGATACGCTACATGAACAACTGGCTTTGTCTCGTGCTTACCCTCCCCACTGCCAATGCCACTGCACGCATGCGTGCCTGGCGCGCGCTGAAGGGCTCTGGAGCAGCTGTGCTGCGGGACGGAGTGTACCTGCTTCCCGAAAGCGACAACTGCCGCACAATGCTCGCCGCCATCGAGCGAGACATCCTTGCCATGAATGGCAGCGCCTACCTGCTCCCCATCCAGGACATGCAGGGTGAACGCTTCATTCCGCTATTCGATCGCAGCGAGGACTACGCAAGCCTGCGCGCCGAGATCGATGCCTGCCGCAACCAACTGGCATCCGAGAACGCCCTGAGCGCTACCAGGCAAATCCGCAAGCTGCGCAAGGCCTTCGTCCAGCTTGAAAACATCGATTTCTTCCCCGGTCCAGCCCGCCAACATGCGGACGCGGCTCTGCAAGACCTGGAAACCGCCGTCAGTCGCGCCCTGTCGGAAGACGAACCCTGCAGCCACGACCAGCCGATCCCCTTGCGTAGCCTTCGGGACTACCAGGGCCGCAGCTGGGCGACCCGCAAACGCCCATGGGTCGACCGCCTGGCCAGTGCCTGGTTGATCCGCCGCTTCATCGATCACGACGCGCGCATCCTCTGGCTGGACTCGCCCCATGATTGCCCAGCGGATGCGCTCGGTTTCGATTTCGACGGTGCCACCTTCAGCCACGTCGGAAACCGCGTCACCTTCGAGACCTTGCAAGCCAGCTTCGAGCTGAATGCACCGTCCCTGGCAAAAGTCGCCGCCCTGGTGCACTACCTGGATGTGGGCGGTGTTCAGCCAGCTGAGGCGGCGGGCATCGAGCGGCTTCTGGCGGGGCTGAGGGAAAGCATTACCGATGATGATCAGCTCCTGGTCGCCGCCAGCGCCGTCTTCGATGGCCTGCTAACCGCTTTTGCGAACGAAGAGAAAGACAATGAGTGAGAGCACCCTGCGTTCCGCCGAGCAATCGCAACCCGGCACCCGCCCCGTGGGCCTGTTCGAGGCCTTCCTGTTCTGGCTGAAGCTTGGCTTCATCAGCTTCGGCGGGCCTGCCGGGCAGATTTCGATCATGCATCAGGAACTGGTGGAGCGTCGGCGCTGGATCAGCGAGCGGCGCTTCCTCCACGCGCTGAACTACTGCATGTTGCTGCCCGGACCCGAAGCCCAGCAGCTCGCGACCTATATCGGCTGGCTGATGCATCGCACCTGGGGAGGTGTCATTGCCGGCGCGCTTTTCGTATTGCCGTCGCTGTTCATCCTGATCGCGCTGTCGTGGGTCTACATCGCCTTTGGCGAGATGCCCGTAGTGGCCGGACTGTTCTACGGCATCAAGCCAGCGGTGACCGCCATCGTGGTGCAGGCTGCCCACCGCATTGGCTCACGTGCGTTGAAGAACAATTGGCTATGGGGTATCGCTGGCGCCTCCTTCATGTCCATCTTCGCCCTGAATCTCCCCTTCCCCCTGATCGTGCTGGGCGCGGCGCTGGTTGGCTATGTCGGTGGACGCATCGCGCCGCACAAGTTCGCCCTTGGCGGCGGCCACGGTGCAGCGAAGGCCACCTACGGGCCGGCATTGATCGATGACGATACGCCGACACCCGAACATGCGCGCTTCCGCTGGTCTCGCCTGGCGGCGCTGGGAGCGATCGGCGCCCTGCTCTGGCTGCTGCCCATGGGATTGCTGGCAGCCACCTTCGGTTGGCACGGCACACTCACTCAGATGGGCTGGTTCTTCACCAAGGCGGCCCTGCTGACCTTCGGCGGCGCCTATGCGGTGCTGCCCTACGTGTATCAGGGGGCGGTGGGCCACTACGGCTGGCTGACCCCAACGCAGATGATCGACGGCCTGGCCCTGGGAGAAACCACACCGGGGCCGCTGATCATGGTGGTGGCCTTCGTGGGTTTTGTCGGTGGCTATGTGCACCCCATGTTCGGTGCCGACCAGGCCTTCCTCGCCGGCGCCGTGGCCGCCTCCCTGGTCACCTGGTTCACTTTCCTGCCGTCGTTCCTGTTCATCCTCGCGGGTGGCCCGCTGGTGGAGTCCACCCACAACGAACTGAAGTTCACCGCCCCACTCACCGGGATCACCGCTGCGGTGGTGGGGGTGATCCTCAACCTGGCGCTGTTCTTCGGTTACCACGTGCTCTGGCCGCAAGGCTTCGACGGGCACTTCGACTGGCCCTCGGCGCTGATCGCCGTGGCAGCGGCGATTGCCCTGTTCCGCTACAAGCGGGGCGTCATCCAGGTGTTGCTGGCCTGCGCCCTGGTCGGGCTGGCGGTGCATCTGCTGCGTACCTGAGAGGTGTGTGATGAGCCGAATCACGAGTTGTGAATTGATGGAGTGGCAAGCGGCAAGACGCACCTTCACGCTGCTGGATGTGCGCCGTGAAGGTGCTCGCGCGGCCGATGCGGCGGCCATTCCTGACGCGCGCTGGTTCGATCCCGAGTCGGTGTTTACCTGGAAGGATTCAGTGCCACGGGACAGGCCCGTGGTGCTCTATTGCGCCCATGGCCACGAAATCAGCCAGGGTATCGCCGCCACCCTCGAAGCCATGGGGCTCGATGCGCGCTACCTGATCGATGGCTTTTCTGGTTGGCGTGACGCCGGCCGCCCCATCCAACGCCTGTAGACCCGGGAGGGACTGTAGGTAACCGGTGGTTACTTGTAGCAGGAGTGGCATGGTTCAGATCTGGGCGCTCAGCCCCATCCAACCATGGACCCCCACGTAAATGCCCACGCCGATAATCAGCAGACTGGACAGATAAGGCGCGCGACGCGCCACGGCCCCCAGCCAGGGCCAGCGATTGGACGCCTGCCGGGCGCCGATGGCCGCCGCTGCACCCACACTGACCAGCGTCAGGGCCAGGCCAATGCTGAAGCACAGCACCAATACGGCACCGAGGGTGACTTCCTTCACTTGCAGGCAGAGCAGCAGCACAGTGATCGCTGCGGGACAGGGAATCAGCCCGCCTGTCAGGCCAAACAGAATGATCTGCCCGGTCGTCGCGCTCCGATTGGCAAAGCGCTTGCGGATGTCGTTGGCATGCGCGCGCTCGTGGGCATCCTGGTAGCCCTCCAGCGGCAGCTCCAGTCCTTCCAGCTGGTCGTGTCCATGCTCGCGGAAGTCCAGGTCGTAATCGTGGGAGTGATTGCCATGGCCCAGACTCAGCCGCACGCTGAACTCGTGCGGCTCGGGAATCTCGTCCACGGATTCCAGGTAACCGTCCCGATCCGCGAACGCAAAACGCCGCATGCGTCCATCCGCTCGGGTGGTCTGTAAATTCACCTCGCCGGCCGCCCAGCTGTGACCACTGAGCACATTCAACCGCCAGCGCGGCGGCACCCCATTCTCGAAAATCGACAGCTCAACGCGCCCATGGCCAGTGTCGATGTGCCGGTTTTCGTCATGGTGGTGGTCATCGTGATGCTCGAAGCGCCACATCCGTTCGCCACGCCATGTCCGCCATAGCATCCACAGGGCAATGGCCACGATGATCACCGCAGAGGCCAACTGGAAATACGGCTCGGTGCTCTCAGCATCGAGATTCTGGCCCAGGTACATGCCACCCAGGGCAACCAGCCAGACCACGGCGGTGTGCGAGACGGTCGCGGCCAACCCCAGCAGGATCGCCTGCTTCACGGTGCCACGTACCGCCACGATGAAGGCCGCCATCATCGTCTTCGAATGGCCAGGCTCCAGGCCATGCAAAGCCCCCAGGAGGATGGCGCTCGGGAAATAGAGCCAGGCGTGGGTCGGTCCCTGTTGCAGTATTTCGGCGAAGCTGGACATGGCAGGTCAGGGGTACTTGATGATCTGTTTGAATTCTTCCAGCGGAGCGCGCTCGCCACTGGTGAGCGCCCCCACGGTGTGTTCCAGGCAATGGTCGATATGGTCCTGGATCAGCGTGCGCTTGGCCTGGCAGACGGCCTTCTCGACCGCATGCAATTGCTGAGCGATATCCACGCAGGCGCGGCCGTCCTCGATCATGGTGACGATGCTGCGCAGATGGCCTTCTGCCCGCTTCAACCTTTTGACGATTTCGCTATGACTTTGGTGCTGATGACCGTGTTCGTGCTTGCTCATCGTAAGACCCCCGTGCAGCGAGAGTGACCGTTGCACCCTATCCCCCTGGGGGGATATAGCAATGCTAGGCAACCCAGTCAGGACGCAGGTGGTATTCGCGCTGCTCCTGACGAGCTTGCTCGCGAAAGACTGTGCACGGACTATTCGCGAGCAAGCTCGCTCCTACACTGCCTCTCTATGAAGCTTTCGGCGCCCTTGCTTCATTGACGACCCGCACCTTGGTTCCCGCCGGAACTTTCGAAAAGAATTCTTCGATATCGTAGTTGTACATACGGAAGCAGTTCGTAGGATGGGTTGAGGCACGAAACCCATGCGGATCGGGATGGATGAGTTTCACAGGCTCAGCCCTTCCTATGCGGCCTTTGAGTTGGCGCCTGCCAACTCAGAATTCGCACCTCTCGACCTGCACCAGTACGTCACGCAATTACCCATGTCGGTGACGCGCTGGCTGGTGACTTCGTTGGCGTTCTTGCCATCCTCGGCGAACTTCTTCCACCAGATCGACAATCCGACCACCACGCCCGGACGCGCACGGTCGCTCACCCGCGCCTTGGCGGCCTGCATACGTGAGGAATAGAACTCGCATTTGCCGGAGGGCGTGGGAAAACCGCCGTGGGCAAAGGGCGCATCCGCCACGTTCATCTTCTGCCAGCCGCCGAGCTTGGCCGGCGCTCGCGATGTCCGTCGGCGAACAGCATTCGCGCGACCTGCGGGAGCGGGTCCTGCTATAACCCGTCGCCAGGGGGCGGCTCCCCTTGGCTGCATACCACGGAGAAACAATGGCACTGCCTCCACTTCACAGCATCAGGGTTTTCGAGTCTGTCGCCCGCCTGGGCAACATGGCGGCCGCAGCAGTCGAGCTGCACGTCACTACAGGGGCGGTAAGCCAGCAGATCAAGGCGTTGCAGGGCAGCCTGGGCGTCGAGCTATTCGAGAAGCGCGGCCGACACCTGGTGCTCACCGACACCGGGCGTGCATTGCAGCAGCGCGTAGCCGGAGCTCTCGGCGAGATCAACGAGGCCGTGCAGGCGGTGCAAAGCAGCGCGAAACAGGCACCCGAGGAAATTGAGCTGACACTTTCCCTCCCGCCCGTTGAGGGCGTCACCTGGCTGGCCACGCCGCTGTTCCGCTTCATGGAGGAAAGCCGCGCCGTCAAACTGAAGGTGATCAAGGCGACCCAATTCAACCAGGTGGACTGGCGCAAGGCCGATGTGGCGGTGATCTACGGGACGCCGCCCTGGCCGGGCTTCTGGTGGCGGCTGCTGCACGGCATTCGCATGATCCCCGTCTGCAGCCCGCAGTTCCTCCGTGGTTCCCTGGCCATCCGCAACGTCGAGGACCTCGCGCAACACCGACTGCTGCACGAAGACAATGGTGCCCAGTGGCAGCATTGGCTGGCCGAGGCGGGATACTCGGGGACGGTGGCTTCGGACGTTTATTTCGAAGACTTCGGCATGGTGCTGCAGGCGGCGCGGGACGGTTTCGGCGTCGCCCTCAGCGACGAGATCGTGTCGGCCCGGGACCTGGACGAAGGTCGCCTGGTACAGCCCCTGTCACTCTCGGTCCCAGCCGTTCACAACTATTACTGCGTCTGCACCGAGGGCAAACGGGAACGCCCCGAGGTCATGGCCTTCATCGACTGGCTGATGTCGACGACCCAGTGAAAAGCCAATGACCGGAGCCTGCTGGCTCCGGCCTCGGCGGGCTCAATAGCCGTAGCGGCGCCCATCGGTGAACTGGATGTCGGTGAGGATGCTGATGTCCTTCACCACCTTGTAGAGCTGCGAATCCCGGATCAGCTCGGGGTCGGTGAACGTCTCCCCCTGGGCCTGGCCAGCCTGGATCGCCAACATCTTCTCGCGGATCTTGAGCACGTCTTCGTACGCCATGGTGGGTACCCGGTTTGGGTCTTCGTCCGCGTGGGCGCCGTAAATGCGAGTGTCCTTGTCGATCAGCGCCAGGGTTGCCGACAGGGAAGCGATGTAGTCGCCGAGGTTCCCGGCCAGCAGCCAGGATGGATAGAGATGGTCGCCGGCCAGGAGGATGTTGTTCGCCTCGTCGTAGAGCGCCACTTCATCCTGGGTGTGCCCCGGCGTGCTCACCAGCTTCACCTTGTAGCCACCCAGGTCGATCTCCTCGCCGGGCTTGATCAGGCGGGAGACCTTGAAGGGCGGCAAGGTGAGGTGGTCGATGTTGCCGAGATGGATCGGTTCCGGCACATGGTAGAGCCCATCTCCCTCTTTGAATTTGCGAATGAAGGGCAAGTCCGGCAGGTAGATGCTGTCGAAGTTGTGCAGGCCACCCAGGTGATCGAAATGCAGGTGCGAGGGCAATACCGAAAGCGGCTTGTCGGTGACCGTCCGCACGAGCTGGGTAATGTCTTCCTTCTGATTGGCGCCAGCGTCGAACATCAGGGCCCTGTCCGAACCCACCAGGAGGTAGGAATAGTTCTTCTGGTAATAGTTCGGCTCGCCAATGGCGTAGAGATGGTCGGAAATCTTCGTCAGCACGAAGCTGCCCTCCCCTCGGCCAGCCTCTTCGGCGGCGTCCGCCGCGAATGTGAATCCCATCAGGGCGAATGTTGCCAAAGCCAGGGAGCTGGCGATTTTCATCATGAGCGCAGACCTCTTGTTATTGAATGCGGAGAACCTTGTGCAGCGTTGAGCTGCCCGCATATCTCAAGGGGTCAACGGCTCGTCGACAATGGATTTGATTTGAAGTGCGGCCGTTTAGTTGGCCTTAAGTGTCGATAACGTGCAGGGAACACGCTCGCTTTCTCCTACAGACGACGTTGAAGGGATAGCCCTGACACGGGGATTTCCAGCTTTCGCGCCGAGCTGCGCAACCCTCTCCCCCGCCCCTCTCCCGCAAGCGGGCGAGGGGTGACTCGCGCCGGCGAGGCACAAGTAATCCGGAAGCAATCAGCGGCCTGATAGTGAGCAAGTGCAGTTGGGCGACGCCGCCCCTTCAGGAGGCCGAGCGTGCTCGTTCAAGCACCGAAGACTGGCCGGAAGAACGTGCGCTCGTAGCTGAGGATGCAGCGCGTGTCCTCGGCGTACTTGAAGGCAGCGATGCAGTCCGCGTCGTTCATCGAGTCCTGCCGGTACTGCTCGTAGGCCGCCAGGCTCGGGAAGGAAAACATCGCCAAGGCGATATTGTTTGCGCCCTCGGACGGCAGGAAGTAGCCGTGGTGCTGGCCGCCGAACTTCTCCACGAGCGGAATCCAGAGCTTTCCGTAGTGTTCGAACTCCGCCAGTTTGTAGGGATCGAGGATGTAACGAAGGTAGCAAGTAATCATTCGGTCTCTCGTTCAAGTGGTGCGATCTGGATGTGGGTTTTTTCGCGATACGAGCCATGAGCCCTGGAGTCTATTTCTCGAAAGCCGGCACCTGTATCCGGTCATCCTCGCCCATCAGCCAGCCGCGATTGAGATCGGCGCAACGGTGCAGGTACTCGGCCACCAGGGTGATGCGCTTGAGGCGGCGCAGATCCTCGCTGTAATAGATCCAGAACTGGCGGGTGACCTCCACGTCACCGGGCAGCACCGCCTGTACCCTCGGGTCGCCCGCCACCAGGAAGCACGGCAGGATCGCCAACGCCCTCCCCTGCAATGCTGCCTGGTACTGGGCGATGACGCTCGTGCTGCGCAGCTGGCTCATGGCGCCGGGCAGCAGGTCATTCAGGTAGAGCAGCTTGGGGCTGAAAGCCAGGTCCTCGACGTAGGTGATGAAGGGGTGGTTTGCCAGGTCTTCGCGCGTTTCGATCGGCGGCTGGCTGGCCAGGTACTCAGGCGTGCCGTAGAGGCGCAGGCGGTAGTCGGCGAGCTTGGAACAGACATAGGGACCGCGCTCGGGGCGTTCCAGGGTGATGGCGATATCCGCTTCGCGACGCGACAGGCTGACGAAGTGAGGCACCGGCAGGATGTCCACCGAGATGTGCGGATACTGCTCGAGAAAGCGGCTCATCTGCGCCGTCACAAAATAGGAGCCGAAGCCCTCGGTGCAGCCGATCCGCACATGGCCGGACAGCCCCAGGCGCGTGCCCGACACCTGCTCGCAGGCGGCCTGCAAGGTGCTTTCCAGAGTCTCGGCGTGGCTCAACAGACGCTGCCCTTCCACCGTCAGGACGAAGCCGGCCGCGCGGGACTTTTCGAACAGCAAGGCACCCAGCGCCTGTTCCAGGGCCCGCACGCGCCGCGACACGGTGGTGTAGTCGACACCCAGTCGGCGAGCAGCGCCGGTTGCAGTGCGGGTTCGGGCCACTTCCAGGAAGAATCGCAGGTCGTCCCATTTGACCTGTTCCGGGCTAGGACTTTTTTGCATGTCCATCAGGATATTTTGCCTGTTCTTTAGGGGATGGATGCTTACATATACTCACATCCATCGACCCGCAGCCAAGTGCTTTTTCGCCCCGGCCGGGATCACTGAAATGGAGGGCTGACAGCATGAACGCATGCCTGGTTTCCGGCCTTCCCGCGCCTTGCGCTACCCACCATTTGCTGGCTCCCGGAGGGAGCCGCGGTCACTGAAGAACACCTCACTGACGAAGAACTTGGCGACGCCTGCCCGAGGCGCCGCCGGGAATGCTGCACGCTTGAAAAAGCTGCGGCGACAGGCACGACAAAAACAATTAAAGCGGAGCCCGAAATGAAACCTCACCACTCCCCCGACGCCCCGGCCAATGCTCGCATTATGGCCAACCCGAAATTCCAGCGCCTGGCCCAGGAGCGCGCCATCCTCGCCTGGTCGCTCAGCGCCCTCGTGCTGGCCGTCTACTACCTGTTCATCATGCTGGTGGCCTTCGTTCCCGGCTGGCTGCACATGCCGCTCTACGAGGGCAGTCACCTCAGCCGCGGCATCCCGCTCGGCGCCGCCATCATTGTCCTTTCCTGGCTGCTGACCGCCTGGTACGTGCGTCACGCCAATAACCACTTCGATGCACTGAGCGCAGAAATCCTCGCGGAGGGCCAGGCATGAAAGCCCTCATCGCCCTCTTCGCCCTGGCACCTCTGAGCGCCATCGCAGACACCATCACCGCGCAGAAGCAACCACTCAACCTGCATGCCATTGGGATGTTTTTCGTCTTCGTCCTCGCCACCCTGGTGATCACCTGGTGGGCCGCGCGCCGCACCCGCTCCACCGCCGACTTCTACACCGCCGGCGGTGGTATCTCGGGCTTCCAGAACGGCCTGGCAATCGCCGGTGACTACATGTCGGCGGCCACCCTGCTGGGGCTTTCCAGCCTGGTGTTCGCCAAGGGCTACGACGGCTTCGTCTACATCATCGGCTTCTTCGTCGGCTGGCCCATCGTCACCTTCCTGATGGCCGAGCGCCTGCGCAACCTGGGCAAGTACACCTTCGCCGACATCGTCTCCTACCGCCTGGATCAGACCCGCGTACGCAGTTTCGCCGCCCTCGGATCGCTGACCGTGGTCTGCTGCTACCTGATCGTGCAGATGGTCGGCGCAGGTCAGCTGATCAAGCTGCTGTTCGGCCTGGACTACCAACTGGCTGTCGTGGTGGTCGGTGTGCTGATGCTGGTCTACGTGATCTTCGGCGGCATGATCGCCACCACTTGGGTGCAGATCACCAAGGCCGTCCTGCTGCTGGCCGGCGGCACCACGCTGGTGCTGATGGCCATGAGCGAATTCGGCTTCAGCTTCGAGAACCTGGCCGAGCGCGCCGTCGCCGTGCACGCCAGCGGTGGCAAGATCATGGGCCCCGGCACCCTGCTGGCCGACCCCATCAGCGCCGTCTCGCTGTCCCTCGGCCTGGTGTTTGGCATCGCCGGCCTGCCGCACATCCTGATGCGTTTCTTCACCGTCCCCAACGCCAGGGAAGCCCGCCGCTCGGTGCTGTTCGCCACCGGCTTCATCGGCTTCTTCTTCCTGGTGGTGTGCGTGCTTGGCTACACCGCCATCGTCATCGTCGGCACCGACCCGCAGTACTTCGTCGACGGCAAACTGGGCGGTGCCCTGGTAGGTGGCGGCAACATGGTCGCCATGCACCTGGCCCAGGCCGTGGGTGGCAACCTGTTCCTCGGTTTCCTCTCCGCAGTGGCCTTCGCCACCATTCTCGCGGTGGTCGCGGGCCTCGCCCTGGCGGGCGCCTCGGCGATCTCCCACGACCTCTATGCCAGCGTGCTGAAGAAAGGCCAAGCCAGCGAGAAGGACGAGATGCGCGTGAGCCGCATCGCCACCGTGGCCATTGGCCTGGTCGCCATCGGCCTGGGCATCCTCTTCGAACAGATGAACATCGCCTTCCTCGTCGGCCTGACCTTTGGCGTCGCCGCTTCGGCCAACTTCCCGGTGCTGATCATGGCCATGTACTGGAAGGGCCTGACCACCCGTGGTGCCCTCTGGGGCGGGCTGACCGGGCTGGTCAGCGCCATGGGACTGGTGATCTGCGCCCCGGCCGTCTGGGTCGGTGTGCTGGGCCACGAGAAGGCCCTGTTCCCCTATGACCAGCCGGCGCTGTTCTCCATGCCGCTGGCCTTCCTGGTGATCATCGTCGTCTCCACGCTCGATCGCAGCGCCCGCGCCAACCGTGAACGAGCGGCTTATGCCGACCAGTTCGTGCGCGCCCAGACCGGCCTGGGGGCCGCGGCCGCCAGCAGCCACTGACGCGTATCGCGCAGCCAGTTAGCGGGCACGCCTGCCGCTCCTTTGGGGCGTGCCCCTTTTCCATTCCGTCTCACCCCGCTACCGGCCCTCGGGCCGGTACGGATTCATTCGTCCACTAAAACAACAAGAGGCCTCCATGGATCGCCGCACCCTCACCTTCCACCTGCTGCTAGTCAGCGGCGCACTCAGCTGCTCCACACCCGCCCTGGCTGAGTTCATCAAGGATTCGAAAGCCAGCCTGGAACTGCGCAACTTCTACTTCAACCGTGATTTCCACCAGCACGCCGCGCCGCAGTCCAAGGCCGAGGAATGGGCCCAGGGGTTCCTCCTGCGCTACGAGTCGGGCTTCACCGAGGGCAGCATCGGCGTCGGCCTGGACGCCATCGGCCTACTGGGCGTGAAGCTGGACTCCAGCCCCGACCGTGCCGGCTCCGGTCTGCTCAAGCGAGATCGCGAAGCCCCCAAGAGCGCCCAGGACGAATACGGCGAACTGGGCCTGACCGCCAAACTGCGCGCCTCGAAGAGCACCCTCAAGCTCGGCACCCTGATGCCCAAGCTGCCGGTGCTGCTGGCCAACGA
>NZ_SSOL01000046.1:0-12451 GCF_029871275.1 Pseudomonas sp. BN414 | reverse complement strand
CGTAGGATGGGTAGAGGTACGAAACCCATCAGAGCGAAGGCCGTCCGGGCACTCAGAGCTTGATCAGCACCGACTTCAGCTCGGTGTAGTGCTCGATGGCCGCCGCGCCCATTTCGCGGCCGACGCCGGAGAGCTTGTAGCCGCCGAAGGGCAGGGCCGGGTCGAGGGCGCTGTGGCAGTTGACCCAGACCGAGCCGGACTTGATGCGCGGGATCATCCGGTGCACCGCCGCGAGGTCGTTGGACCAGACGCTGGCGCCGAGTCCGTAGGGGTTGTCGTTGGCCATGCGGATGACTTCATCGACGTCGTCGAAGGGCATCGCCACCAGCACCGGGCCGAAGATTTCTTCCTGCACCAGGCGGTGCTGCTGGTCGACGTCGACGATCACCGTCGGTTTGACGAAGTAGCCGGGGCCGAAGCCTTCGCCGCCGCAGGCGATGGTGGCGCCCAGCTCGCGGCCGAGCTGGATGTAGCCGGTGACGCGGTCCTGCTGCTTGGCGGAGATCAGCGGGCCCATCTGCACGCTCGGGTCGAGGCCGTTGCCGAGCTTCATGCCGTTGGCGATGCCGGCGATGTCGGCGATCACGTTGTCGAAATGCTTGCGGTGTACGTACAGGCGCGAGCCGGCGCAGCAGACCTGGCCCTGGTTGAAGAAGATCGCGCTGGCGGCGCCGGCAGCGGCTTCCTGCAGGTTGGCGTCGGGCATGACGATGGTCGGCGACTTGCCGCCGAGTTCCAGGGTCACGCGGGTCATGTTGTCCATGGCCGCCTTGCCGATCTGCTTGCCGACTTCGGTGGAGCCGGTGAAGGTCAGCTTGTCGACGCCCGGATGGCGGGTGAGGGCGACGCCGGCATTCAGGCCGGTACCGGTGATGACGTTGAACACCCCGGCCGGGTAGCCGGCTTCCAGCACCAGCTCGGCCAGCTTGAGGGCGGTCAGCGGGGTTTCGTCGGCGGGTTTGAGGATCACGGTGCAGCCGGTGGCGAGCGCCGGGCCGAGCTTCCAGCAGGCCAGCAGCAGCGGAAAGTTCCAGGCGACGATGGCGCCGACCACGCCCACCGCTTCGCGGCGGATGAAGCCGTGGAACTGATCATTGGGCATCAGCGGCAGGGAAGCGTCGACCGTGCTGCCTTCGATCTTGGTGGCCCAGCCGGCCATGTAGCGGAGGAAGTCGATGGCCAGCTGCACGTCCATGACGTGGGCCACGGCGGCGCTCTTGCCGTTGTTCAGGCATTCCAGTTCGGCCAGCTCCTGGGCGTCGCGCTCCATCAGGTCGGCGAGGCGCCACAGCAGGTTCTGCCGTTCGCGCGGACGCATGCGGCTCCAGGCGGAATCGTCGAAGGCCTGGCGCGCGGCCTGCACGGCGCGGTCGACATCTTCGGCGGTGGCGGAAGGCACTTCACCGAGGATTTCACCGGTCGCAGGATTGCGAAAGCTCATGGTGTTGCCCTTGACGGCGTCCTGCCACCTGGCGCCGATCAGCATCCGGTGGGGGCGGTCCAGGAACGAGCGGGTTTGCGGAAGAATCGGGGGAGTCTGCATGGGCGGGGCCTCTTGTTGTTGGAGTCAGCCCGGCGGGAGCAAGGCCTGTGCCAGCGCGGGTGCAGGCCAGGCCCGGCGCAGCAGCGAACGCATCCGTGGGAAACATCGACGCGGCAGGGTTGTTCCGGACTGGGGCAGGTGTCTCTGAATGAGACAACGCCCCTGTCTCGCTCCAGCTGAGCGGGGCTACACCCGGAACTGTTTCAAGGTCTGGTTCAACTGGTTGGCCAGCGTTCCCAGATGATGGCTCGCTTCGTTGGACTGGCTGGCGGCGAGGGCGCTTTCCTCGGCCAGGGAGGCTGCCTGTGTCACGTTCTGGTTGATGTCCTCGACCACCTGGGACTGCTCCAGGGTGGCGCTGGCAATCGATGCGTTCAGGCCCGTCAGGTTGCGTAATGACCGGGCGATCTGCTCCAGGCTCTGACCCGCCAGGCGAGCCTGTTCGACGGTCAGCGCGGAGGCGTGGCTGCTTTCGTCGATGACCTGCACGGCGGCCGCGGAATTGGCGTGGAGGCGTTCGATCATCGTCTGGATTTCCGCCGTGGATTTTTGCGTGCGTTGCGCCAGCAGCCGCACTTCGTCCGCGACCACGGCGAAGCCGCGGCCCTGTTCGCCAGCACGTGCCGCTTCGATGGCGGCGTTCAGGGCCAGCAGGTTGGTCTGTTCGGCGATGGCGCGGATGACCTCCAGCACGGTGCCGATCTGCGCGCTTTCGTGGGCCAGGGACTGGATGACGTCGACCGCCTTGCCGATGGTGTCCGAGAGCTGGTCGACCTGCTGCAGGCTGCTGCCGATATTGTCCTGGGCACGCAGCGCCTGCTCTTCGGCATCGCGCATTTCGCTGGAGGCCTGTTCGGCGTTGCGCGCCACCTCCTGTACGGCATAGGAAAGCTCCTGCACCGCGGTGGCGACCAGCTCCATCTGTTGCGACTGCTGCTGGCTCTGGCGTTGGGTGTCGTCGGCGATGACCCCCAGCGATTGCGAGGCCCGATCGAGCGAATCGGCGGTTTCCAGTGAGTGGCCGATGACGCCGCGCAGCTTGCGGGTGAAGGCGTTGAAATGCGTGCCCAGGGCAGTCAGCTCGTCACGCCAGTGCTCATCGAGGCGGCGGGTGAGGTCGGCCTCGCCGCTGGCGATGTTGGCCATGGCATTGACCGCCTGGTCCAGCGGCGACGCGATGCTGCGGGCGATCAGGATGATCAGGGCAGCGAGCAGCAGGCCCGTCAGCAGGAGGATGCCGAGGGTGTTGAGGGCATGCGCGCGGAACTCGACCTGCACGTCGTCGACGTAGATCCCCGAGCCGACTATCCAGCCCCAGGGCTGGAACAGCTCGACGTAGGAGACCTTCGGCACCGGCTCCTCAGAGCCGGGACGCGGCCAGCTGTAATGGACCAGGCCGGCGCCATCGCGCTTGGCCACCGCCACCATGTCGTCGAACGGCTGGTTGCCCTCCGGGTCGCGCGTGCCGGCCATGACCTTGCCTTCGACCTTGGCGCTGGGGTGCATGACCATGCGCGTGTCCAGGTCCTCCAGCCAGAAGTAGTCCTCGCCGTTGTAGCGCAGGCTGCGCATCAGTTCGATGGCGTGCCGCTGGGCCTCTTCGCGGCTGAGCTTGCCGGCGCTTTCCTGCTGGTGGAAGTAGCGCAGGATGCTGCCGGCGGTCTCGACCACGTGGCGGGTTTTCAGGGCCTTGGCGGCATTCAGGTCGGCGAGGTTCTGGCTGAGCATCAGCCCGGCCAGGGCGAGCAGTACCAGCAGGGAGGTCGAAAGGATCAGCCACAGGCGATGGCTGATGGCGATATGGCGCAGGTTGGGCATGGCGGTTGGTTTCTTGTTGTGGGTCTCCGATGGCCGGAGCAAGGCCTGTGCCAGTCGCGCCGGATTCGAATGAGACACCGGGTTGTCTCATGCCGCCGCAGGGCAGCGTGCGGAGGAGGGATGTAATCGCGCGCAAAAAAACCGGGCGCTCCACGGGAGCGGAGACGCCCGGAAAACGTGGGTGACTCAGAGTTGGTAGTTGGCCAGCTCGCGTGCGATCACGAGGCGCTGCACTTCGCTCGATCCTTCGTAGATCTGCGTGATCCGCGCATCCCGGTAGTACTTCTCCACCGGGTAGTCCTCCAGGTAGCCGTAGCCGCCGTGGACCTGGATGGCGCTGGAACATACCTGTTCGGCGATTTCCGAGGCGAACAGTTTGGCCTGCGAGGCCTCTGACAGGCAGGGCAGGCCGGCGCTCTTCAGGCGGGCGGCGTGCAGAATCATCAAGTGCGCGGCATTGAGGCGGGTCTGCATGTCCGCCAGCAGGTTGCCGACGCTCTGGTGCTCGATGATCGGCTTGCCGAACTGTACCCGCTCACGTGCGTAGCCCAGCGCCGCCTCGAAGGCCGCGCGGGCGATGCCGAGGGCCTGGGCGGCGATGCCGATGCGGCCGCCTTCGAGGTTCGACAAGGCGATGGCCAGGCCCTTGCCGCGTTGTCCCAGCAGGTTGTCTGCCGGCACCACGCAGTTGTTCAGGGTCACGGCGCAGGTATCCGAGGCCTTGATGCCCATTTTGTGTTCGCTGCGGTCGACGTCGAAGCCGGGCGTGTCGGTGGGCACCAGGAAGGCGGAGAGGCCTTTCTTGCCCAGCTCGGGGTCGGTCACCGCGAAGACGATGGCGAGTTTCGCCCGCTTGCCGTTGCTGACGAACTGCTTGGCGCCGTTGAGCACCCAGTGGCCGTCCACCAGCTCGGCACGGGTGCGCAGGTTGTGCGCCTCGGAGCCGGCCTGGGGTTCGGTCAGGCAGAAGCAGCCGATCGCCGCGCCGCTCGCCAGGGCTGGCAGCCACTGGTCCTTCTGCGCCTCGCTGCCGTAGTTGAGGATCGGCCCGCAGCCGACCGAGTTGTGGATGCTCATCAGCGCGCCGAGGGCGCCGTCGCCGGCGGAGATTTCCTCCACCGCCAGTGCATAGGCCACGTAGTCGATATAGGTGCCGCCCCATTGCTCGGGCACTACCATGCCGAGCAGGCCCAGGTCGCCCATCTGGCGCACCAGTTCGTCGTCGATCCAGCCGGCCTTTTCCCAGGCCTGGGCGCGGGGCGCGACTTCAGCGCGGGCGAAGTCCCGCGCCATGTCGCGGATCATGCGCTGTTCTTCGGTGAGTTCGAGGTCGTGCATCGTGCTTGTACTCCCGCAGGATGGCACCGTCAGGCGGTGCGAAGAGGTTTGCTGGCTGCGTTGGGGAAGCCGCTGAAGAAGGACAGGACCTGCTGTTGCGTCAGGTCCGCCAGGGTCGGCGGGTTCCAGCGAGGCTTCTTGTCCTTGTCGATGATCAGGGCGCGGATGCCTTCGATCAGGTCACCCCTGTCGAACCACTGGCCATCCAGATGCAGCTCCAGGGCGAAGCAGTCGCCCAGCGACAGGTGACGGCCCCGGCGCAGCAGTTCCAGGGTCACGGCCATCGCCAGGGGCGAGCGGCTGTCCAGCACGCGCACGGTTTCTTCGGCCCAGTCGGAGTACTCGGCGCAATCCTCGGCCAGCAGCGACTGGCGGATGGCGCTGATATCCGGCAGGGCGAAATGCCGGTCGATGGCTGGGCGCAGGGCTTTCAGCTCCGAGCCCGGAATGCGCTCGGCAGCCAGGCAGCCGAGCAGCTGGGCGAGGTTCTCACGGGGCGCGTAGCTCCATTTCAGGGTGTCCAGCGCCTGGTCCAGCTCCCCAATGCGCTCGCTGGGCAGGCAGTAGTCGGCGAGGCCCACATACAGCGCATCGGCTGCGCGTACCTGGCCGCCGGTGACGCCCAGGTAGACGCCCAGCTCCCCCGGCAGGCGCGGGAGGAAGTAGCTACCGCCGACATCCGGGAAGAAGCCGATGCCGACTTCCGGCATGCCCATGCGGGTGCGTTCGGTGATGACGCGCAACGAGGCGGCCTGCGCCAGTCCCATGCCGCCGCCGAGGACGAAGCCGTCGAGCAGCGCCAGCACTGGCTTGGCGTAGTTGTGCAGGTACTCGTCCAGCGCATATTCCTCTTCGAGGAACACCTGGTGCTGGTTGTCGCCGGCTGCATGGCTCTCGTACAGCATGCGGATGTCGCCACCCGCACAGAAGGCCTTCTCACCAGCGCCGCGAATGACCACGGCGACGATGTCCGGGTCCAGCTCCCAGGCCCACAGGTGCCGATGCAGCTGGCGCACCATGGGCAGGGTCAGGGCATTGAGCCCGGCCGGACGATTCAGCGTGAGGTGGCCGACGCGGTTGCGCACGCTGGCCAGGATGGACGCCTCGTTGTCGCTCATGCTCAGGCTTCCCGGCGGAACAGGTTGATGATCGCGGAGAAGTCGAGGCCGCCATACCCTTGCAGGCTGAAGGTCTGGTACAGCTGCTGGGCGGCGGCGCCGAGCACGACCGGCTGTTTCGCGTGGCGCGCGGCCTCGGTAGCCAGCCCCAGGTCCTTGAGCATCAGGTCGGTGCCGAAGCCGCCGCTGTAGCCGCGCGAGGCGGGGGCATTTTCCAGCACGCCGGGGAACGGGTTGTTGATCTCCGAGCTCCAGCAGCGGCCGCTGGAGGTGTTGATGATGCCGGCCAGGACGTTCGCATCCATGCCGAGGGCGACGCCCAGGGCCATGGCTTCGGCAACGCCGACCATGGAGATGCCGAGCAGCATGTTGTTGGCGATCTTGGCCACCTGGCCGTTACCCGTGGCGCCGCAGTGGACGATGTTGCGGCCCATGGCAGCGAGCAACGGCTGGGCCTGGTCGAAGGCGCTGGAGGTGCCGCCGACCATGAAGGTCAGAGTGCCGGCCGCCGCGCCACCGGTGCCGCCGGAAACGGGGGCGTCGAGCATGGGGTTGCCCTGGGCCGTGGCCACCTTGGCGACCTCGCGGGCGCTCAGCGGATCGATGGTGGAGCTGTCGATCAGCAGCACGCCCTGGCTAACGTTGGCCAGCAGGCCATTGGCACCCAGGTAGACATCTTTCACGTGAGCGGCGGTGGGCAGCATCGTGATGATCGCGGCGACACCATCACGGGCGAGTTCCGCCGGGCTGTTGGCCGTGCGTGCACCGAGCTCTACGAGTGCGGCGGTCGCCAGCGGCGAGGGGTCGAACACGGTGAGGGTGTGGCCGGCCTTGAGCAGGTTGCGGGCCATGGGGCCGCCCATGTTGCCGAGACCAAGAAATCCGATATGCATGCTGGTGTCCTCTAGAAATTGGGCCGGGAAGTTCGGTCAACGATGGGTGAAGTTCGGCGCGCGCTTTTCCACGAAGGCGCTCATGCCTTCTTTCTGGTCGGCGCTGGCGAACAGCGAATGGAACAGGCGCCGCTCGAAGCGCACGCCTTCATTGAGGCCCAGCTCGAAGGCGCGGTTGACGCACTCCTTGGTCATCATGGCGGCGGGCAGCGATTTGCCGGCGATCCCGCGCGCCACGGCGAGGGTTTCATCCAGCAGGGATTCGGCCGGCAGCACGCGGGCCACCAGGCCGGCACGTTCAGCTTCCTCGGCGGTCAGCTGGCGGCCGGTCAGGCACAGCTCCATGGCCTTGGACTTGCCCAGGGCATGGGTCATACGCTGGGTGCCGCCGATACCCGGGATCACCCCGAGGGTCAGCTCCGGCAGGCCGAAGCGAGCGTTGTCGGCGGCGTAGATGAAGTCGCACATCAGCGCCAGTTCGCAGCCACCGCCCAGGGCGTAGCCGGCGACCGCGGCGATCAGCGGCTTGCGTCGGGCACCGATGCGGTCGGCGGCAGCGAAGAAGTCGTCCAGGTAGATCTGCGGGAAGCCGAAGGCGGACATTTCCTTGATATCGGCGCCCGCGGCGAAGGCCTTGGCCGAGCCGGTGATCACGATGCAGCCGACCTCGGCGTCGGCCTCCAGTTGGTCGAGGGCCAGGTTCAGCTCGGCGACCAGCTGCGAGTTGAGGGCGTTCAGCGCCTTGGGCCGGTTCAGGGTGATCAGGCCGACACGTTCCTGTACCGAGACCAGCAGGGTTTCGTATTCCATGGTGTTTCTCCAGGCGGGCCGGCGCGTGGGGCGCCGGCCCGGTGGGATCATTTCAGGGTGATGGTGGTGTTCACCGGACCGCCGACATCGTCTTCGTCGAACCAGCGCTGGGTGATGGTCTTGGTCTGGGTGTAGAACAGCACCACCTGCTTGCCGTAGGGACCGAGGTCACCCAGCTTGGAGGCGCGGGAGCCGCTGAAGGAGAACAGCGGGACCGGCACCGGGATCGGTACGTTGATGCCGACCTGGCCGACGTCGATCTCTTCCTGGAAGTGCCGCGCAGCAGCGCCGGAACGGGTGAAGAGGGCGGTGCCGTTGCCGTTCGGGTTGGCGTTGATGAAGGCAATGGCCTCGTCGAGGCTGGCAGCGTTCACCACGCAGAGCACCGGCCCGAAGATCTCTTCGCGGTAGATGGTCATTTCCGTGGTCACGCCGGAGAAGATGGTCGGGCCGACGAAATTGCCGTCCTCGTAGCCGGGCACTTTCGGGTTGCGGCCGTCCAGGACCAGCTTGGCGCCTTCCTCGATGCCGGTGGCGATCAGGCCGCTGATGCGGTCCAGCGCGGAGCAGGAGACCACCGGGCCGATGTCGGTACCCGGCTCGACGCCGGCACTCACCTTCAGGGTCTTGGCCTTCTCCACCAGGTCCGGCAGCCAGGTTTGCGCCTCGCCCACCAGGATCACCACCGGCAGGGCCATGCAGCGCTGGCCGGCGGCACCGAAGGAGGCGCCCAGCAGGTTGTTCAGGGTCTGCTGCTTGTTGGCGTCAGGCAGCACGATGGCGTGGTTTTTCGCGCCCATCATGCATTGCGCACGCTTGCCGTTCAGGGAGGCACGGTTGTAGACGTGGGTGCCGACCTTGGTGGAGCCGACGAAGGACACGGCCTTGATGTCCGGGTGATCGCAGATCAGGTTCACCGCATCAACGCCGCCGTGGATCACGTTCAGCACGCCTTTCGGGATGCCGGCTTCCAGCGCCAGTTCCACCAGGCGCATGGTCACCAGCGGGTCCTGCTCGGAAGGCTTGAGGACGAAGGTGTTACCGCAGGCGATGGCCATGGGGAACATCCACAGCGGGATCATCGCCGGGAAGTTGAACGGGGTGATGCCAGCGCACACGCCGATCGGTTGCAGCAGGGTGTAGGTGTCCACGCCGTTGGCGACGTTGTTGGCCAGTTCGCCCATCTGCAGGGTGCCGATGTTGGCGGCATGCTCTACCACCTCCAGGCCACGGAAGACGTCACCCTCGGCGTCCGGCAGGGTCTTGCCCTGTTCGGCGGTGAGCAGGGCGGCCAGCTCCTTGATGTTCTCGCGGATCAGTTGCTGGTACTTCAGGAAGATGCGGGCGCGGGCGCCAATCGGGGTCTTGCGCCAGGTCTTGAAGGCGTCCTGGGCGGCGGCGACGGCGGCGTTCATCTCGTCCTGGGTAGCGAAGGGCACGCGGGCCAGGACTTCCTGGGTCGCCGGGTTGACCACGTCACGCCACTGCTGGGACTTGGATTCGACGAATTCACCGTTGATGAGCAGCTTGACGCTGGGAACGCTGGAAGAGGTCATGTATGGGTCCTGCCTGCTTTCGTTGGGTCGAGTGAGGCCCCTCGGGGCATAGGTCCGAGCGGTCGGGTTTTCGGTTGGGAGGGCCGGCGAGCCGGCCCGGATTCAGCCCTTGAGCTGCGGGAAGTCTTCTTCGAAGTACTCGCCGGCGCCCCGTGCATCGCCCTGGCGGCGCTGCACTTCCATCTGCCGCAGTTCCACGCGGCGGATCTTTCCGGAGATGGTCTTGGGCAGTTCGCTGACGAACTCGATGCGCCGTACGCGCTTGTAAGGCGCCAGGTGCTCGCGGGCGAAGGCGAGGATGTCCAGGGCCAGCTCGGCGCTGCCAGGCTCGTCATGGGCGAGGATCAGGAAGGCCTTGGGCACCGCCAGGCGCACCGGATCGGGGCTGGGCACGATGGCCACTTCCATCACGGCCGGATGCTCGATCAGCGCGCTCTCCAGCTCGAAGGGGCTGATGCGGTAGTCGGAGGCCTTGAACACGTCATCGGCACGGCCGACGAAGGTGATGTAGCCGTCTTCGCAGATCTGCGCGGTGTCGCCGGTACGGTAGTAGCCGTCGCGCATCACTTCCGCGGTTTTCTCCGGGTTGTCTTCGTAACAGAGCATCAGGCCCAGCGGACGGACCTCCAGCGGCAGGGCCACTTCGCCTTCCTTGGCAGGCTGGCCGTCGGGGTCGAGCATGGTCACGCGGTAGCCGGGCAGCGGACGGCCCATGGAACCGGGCTTGAGTTTCTGGCCGGGGGTATTGCCGACCAGGGCGGTGGTTTCCGACTGGCCGAAGCCGTCGCGCAGGTCGAGGCCCCAGGCATGCTGGACCTGCTCGATGATTTCCGGGTTGAGCGGCTCGCCAGCACCCACCAGTTCGCGCAGGCGCAGGCGGCTGCGGTAGCTGGCCAGATCTTCCTGGATCAGCATGCGCCAGACGGTGGGTGGTGCGCACAGGCTGGTGACGCCGTAGCGCTCGAGTGCACCGAGCAGGGCCGGGGCGCTGAAGCGCGCGACGTTATGGATGAAGATGCAGGCGCCGGCGTTCCAGGGCGCGAAGAAGCAGCTCCAGGCATGCTTGGCCCAACCGGGGGAGGAGATGTTCAGGTGCAGGTCGCCGGGCTGCAGGCCGATCCAGTACATGGTCGACAGGTGGCCGACCGGGTAGCTCTGGTGGCTGTGCAGCACCATCTTCGGTTTGGAGGTGGTGCCGGAGGTGAAGTACAGCAGCATCGGGTCGGTGGCGAGGGTCACGCCCTCGGCCTGGAATTCGGCCGGGTATTGCTCCGCTGCGCTGTGCGGCGTCCAGCCCGACGCATTACCGCCGACGCTGATGCGGGTGAGGCCTTCGGCCAGGCCATTGAACTTCTCCAGGTGGGCGGCGCCGGCCACCACATGGTTGATCCGGCCGCGCTCGATGCGATCCCGCAGGTCTTCGGAGGTGAGCAGGGCGGTGGCGGGAATCACCACGGTGCCAAGCTTGAAAGCGGCCAGCATGGTTTCCCACAGCGCGATGTCGTTGCCGAGCATCATCAGGATGCGCTCGCCGCGTTTCACGCCCAGGGCGCGCAGGTGGTTGGCGACGCGGTTGGAGCGCTCGGACAGCTCCTGGAAGCTGTAGCGGCGCTCGCTGCCGTCCTCTTCGACAATCCAGAGTGCCGGTGCCTGGTTGCCCTTGGCCATCTCATCGAAATAGTCCAGGGCCCAGTTGAATTGCGTGAGCTGCGGCCAACGGAAACCGCGTACGGCCGTGTCGTAGTCGGTGCGATGGGCAAGCAGGAAGTCACGGGCGGCAAGGAAGGGGAGGCTGTTGTTGTTCATGGCGCGTGCCCTTGATTGTTATTTTGAGTCGTTCCGGTTTAAGGCCGGGCTGGTGAATTGAGTATATGCAGGCGTTAATCAAATAAGAACGAGCACAAAAACCGGTGCGATGTGCAAAAAAATCATAGCCATTCGCACGAGCCCGCGCGGGGGAACTCGATGTACGGGCCCTCTCCCCAACCCTCTCCCTGAAGGGAGAGGGGGCTGCCACCATGTGGGGCAGGCGGCAGTCCGTCACGTTGGGTTTCGCTGCGCTCTACACCAACCTACGTGGGGCGAAGCTAAGTTCGGCGGGGAGCTTTTGTGTAGGAGCGAGCTTGCTCGCGAAAGGTCTGGCTCGGAAGGTTCGCGAGCAAGCTCGCTCCTACAAATGCTGGCGGGGTGGAATCCGTTACGTTGGGCTTCGCTGCGCTCAGCGCCAACCTACAGGAGCCGGCTCCTGTAGGGGCGAATTCATTCGCCAAGCAGGACGCAGTCCTGCCGCGGTAACCCTTACCAGAGCGGCAGGGTGTAGCTGAGGATCAGGCGGTTCTCGTCGAGGTCGTTGCCGAAGTTGGTCGAACGCACCGTGGCGTTGCGCCACTTCACGCCGAGGTTCTTCAACGGGCCGCTCTGCACCACGTAGGCGATGTCGGTGTCGCGCTCCCACTCCTTGCCGTCCTCGCGGCCGGCGCCCAGTTCCACGCCGTCGCCGGAGAGGTAGCGGGTCATGAAGGTCAGACCCGGAATCCCCACGGCCGCGAAGTTGTAGTCATAGCGCGCCTGCCAGGAACGCTCTTCACGGTTGGCGAAGTCGCTGATCTGCACGAAGTTCACCAGGTAGGCGTCGCTGCCGTTGACGTAGGCGAAGCCGGTGTCGCCGCTCATGCGCTGGTAACCCAGCCCCAGCGCGTGGCCGCCGAAGCCGTAGGTGAACATGGCGCCGAGGGCCTTGTTGTCGACATTGCTGCCGCCTTCGTCGGTGGAGCGGGCGAAGCGCAGGTCGCTCTTCAGGCTCTGGCCGTCACCGAGCGGCAGCAGGTGGTTCAGGCTCAGGTAGTGCTGGCGGTAGAAGTCGTCCAGGCGGCCGAAGCCGTAGCCGGTGGTGAGGGCGTCGTTCCACTTGTAGCTGAGGTTGGCGAAGTCGAAGGCATCGCTGGTGGTCTGGCGCGCGCGGATGTTCTTCACCCCGACGGTGGTGATGCTCATGTCCTCGTAATCGGAGGAATCGCGCTGGTTCACCTGGCGTAGGCGCCCGGCATCGAAGGTCAGGCCGTCGATCTCCAGGGAGTTGAGCTGGCCGCCTTCGAAGGTCTGCGGCAGCAGGCGCGAATCGTTGGCCAGCAGCACCGGCAGCTTGGGCATCAGGGTGCCGAGCTTGAGGGTGCTCTTCGAGGCGCGCAGTTTGGCGGTCAGGCCCAGTTCGCCGTATTCGTCCTGGGCGCTCTTGGGGGCTTCGCGATCTCGCTTGAGCAGACCGGAGCCGGCACGGTCGGGGCTGGAGTCCAGCTTCACGCCCAGTAGGCCGATGGCGTCCAGGCCGACGCCGATGCTGCCCTCGGTGAAGCCCGACTCGTAGCGCAGGAGGAA